>JAUXBO010000264.1 GCA_030619345.1 Candidatus Zixiibacteriota bacterium
CGTGCTTTACCAAAAGAGCCCACCCGTTGGGTGGGGTACAAATGTGGTACTCTTCAGTGGTCCCGCCAATTACTCACGGCAGAACCGCTAAAGGGTTCTGCCTACTCGGCTACCCCCACCCCTCCAACATCTTCTTCTGCTCGTCGGTGATAGTGGTCGGGATGTCGACTTTTACGGTAACATACAGATCACCCTGCGACTTACCGACCGCCAGCCCCTGCCCCTTAAGACGCATCACCGTTCCCGGTTGAGTGCCGGGCGGAAGGGTTAGCGATATTTTCTTAGTCAGAGTATCGACCTGAACTTTACTCCCGAGAATCGCGTCTTTAAACGATACATCCACACACGAATAAATATCGTTCCCCTTGCGCTCGAATTTCTTATCCGGCATTACTGTCACCTTTATGATTAGATCACCGTTCGGGCCGCCCATCGGCGAGGGCTGTCCCTGTCCTTTAAGGCGAATCTTGCCGCCGTTATCAATCCCCTTCGGGATTTTGATTTTAAGTTTTTTGCCGCCAACATTTACCAGCCGTTCAGCACCATTGATCGATTCCATAAACGAGACCGATAAATCGGCGGTGAAGTCCGCTCCTTTTTGCGGCTGTCGCCTCCGTCCCCCGCCTCTTCTTCCGCTAGAAAACACATCACCCTGTCCCCCAAAAAACTGAGCCATGAGTTCTTCCATACCATTTAATCCGCCAGAGCCACCAAAACTGAAAGTCTGGAACCCGCCGCCGCGTCCTCCGCCCTGTCTGAAAAACTGGGAGAAGTCCTGACCATTCATACCGCCCGGTGGACCACCGGCTCCCGCAAAAGCGCCGTACTTACGCATCTGGTCGTACTGTGCCTTCTTTTTGGGGCTTGACAGCGTCTCGTAGGCTTCGGAAATCTCTTTGAATTTTTCTTCCGCCTGCTTGTCTCCGTGGTTCCGGTCCGGGTGGAATTTTTTGGCCAGACGCCGGAACGATTTTTTGATCTCGGCTTCGGAAGCAGAATCGGATACGCCTAGAATGTCATAAAAGTCTTTGCACAATCGGTCTCACCTTTCATGGTGCTATAGTATACGACACAATGCGGTTGATTACATCAAATTCTATGTTTTCTCCCGAAAAGGGATTTCAACAAGGAAGGCAGGATCACAGGGATCCTGCCCTACCTCCGATTTAATCTAACCTACAGACACGGGCGAAGCAAAAGTCCAACTTCGTTGGCTACTTCACCTCTTCAAAATCAGCATCAACAGCATCATTATTGTCATTGGCGCTGGCCTGATCAACCCCGCCCTGTGGCGGATCGGTCGGCGTACTTGCCTGCTGATACATCTCAGTTGACGCCGTCTGCCAGACCTGATTGAGCGCTTCGGTGGCTGATTCCATCTCGGCAACACTATCTCCTTTGATCGCCTCTTTCAGACGTTCGACAGCCGTCTGGATATTGGTCTTGGAGTCATCGGACAGTTTATCGCCGAACTCGGCCAGTTGCTTCTCAGTCTGGAAAACAGTCTGATCGGCACGGTTTCGTATCTCGACACTGCGCTTTTTCTCTTTGTCTTCCGACTCATGAGTTTTGGCCTCGTTGACCATCTTTTCGATCTCAGCTTCGCCCAATCCACCCGAGGCTTCGATCCGAACATTCTGAGACTTCCCCGACCCCATGTCTTTGGCCGACACATTCAAGATACCATTGGCATCAATGTCGAATGTAACCTCAATCTGCGGCATACCGCGCGGCGCCGGGGGGATGCCGTCGAGAGCAAACCTTCCGATACTTTTGTTGTCAACCGCCATCTGGCGTTCTCCCTGGAGGACGTGAATATCCACCTGAGGCTGGTTGTCAGCAGCAGTTGAAAATATTTCGCTCTTTTTGGTCGGAATGGTTGTATTACGCTCTATCAATTTCGTTATAACACCGCCAAGTGTCTCAATACCAAGCGACAACGGGGTTACATCAAGCAGCAACACATCCGTTATTTCGCCACCCAGCACCGCTCCCTGAATAGCTGCACCGAGTGCAACCACTTCATCCGGGTTGACCGAGCGGTTTGGCTCGCGCCCGAAAAAGCGCTTGACCTCGTCGTATATCTTGGGCATACGGGTCATGCCGCCAACCATTATGACATCGTCGATCTGATTGATCTTAACCCCGGCATCGTCCAGAGCCTTCTGCACCGGCGTCATGCCGCGTTTGATCAGATCATCGGTAAGCTGCTCAAACTTCGCCCGGGTGAGGGTGAGGTTGAGATGTTTGGGACCGGACTGGTCAGCCGTCACAAACGGAAGGTTCAAATTGGTCTGCATAGTTGACGACAGTTCTACCTTGGCCTTTTCAGCCGCCTCTTTCAGCCGTTGCAGTGCCATCGGATCGTTGGACAGATCAACGCCGTCCGATTTCTTAAACTCTTCCACCATCCAGTCGATTATCCGTTTATCAAAATCATCGCCGCCAAGATGGGTGTCGCCGTTGGTTGACAGGACCTCAAACACTCCTTCTTGAAGTTCAAGAATAGAGATATCGAAAGTACCGCCACCAAAATCGTACACCGCAATTTTGCCGGTCTTCTTTTTGTCCATACCATACGAAAGCGCCGCCGCAGTCGGTTCGTTGATGATCCGTTTTACCTCAAGTCCGGCAATTTTGCCGGCATCCTTGGTGGCCTGCCGCTGGCGATCATTGAAATAGGCCGGAACGGTGATGACCGCTTCCCGGACTTTGTGACCGAGATACTCCTCGGCCGTCTGCTTCATTTTAGCCAGAACCATCGAGGCGATCTGCTGCGGTGCAAACGTCTCCCCGTTCATATGTATGACCGGTTCGCCGTTTCCGTTTTCGGTCACTTTGTAAGGAAAGTTTTTGATCTCCTCTTTTACTTCGCTGAATTTCCGGCCGATCAAACGCTTGGCCGAAAAGACCGTACTCATTGGGTTCGAAACCGCCTGACGACGGGCCACTGATCCGACCAGTCGTTCGCCGGCTTTGTCAACCGCGACCACCGAAGGAGTCGTGCGAGCGCCCTCCGAGTTGGTGATAACAGTCGGTTCTTTTCCCTCAATCACGGAGACCACGCTATTACTGGTTCCGAGATCAATTCCGATTATCTTAGTCATTTTAATTCTCCTTTAGGTTATCCCCTCAAAAAAGGCCGATCTGCTTGACCGGCCTCATTGTACTCTTGCAATACCGCTCAGCCGACCTTGACTTCAATCTCTTTCGGCTTTTTCTCTTCTGTCTTGGCGATAGAAACCTCAAGCAGACCGTTATTATAATCCGCTGTTACTTTCTGCGCGTCGACATCTTCGGGAAGGGTGAAAGAACGGCTGAACGATCCGGTCCTGATCTCCGAGCGAATATATCCTTCCGATTTTTCATCGCTCTCGAATTTACGCTCGCCGGAAACAGTCAGGATATCATCCTGCACGATCACTTTGATGTTCCCTTTTTCCATGCCGGGCAGTTCGAAAGTGAGGAAGAAACTATCCTTGTCTTCCGCAATATTGACTCGCGGAATAAACATCGCATCCTGCTTAACCTCAAACTGAGGACGAGCAAAACAACTATTGATCATACTGTCCATCTCGCGTCCGATTCTGTTGGTTGTGAATACCAGGTTTCTCATTTTGAAACTCCTTCGTTACTATTATTATTACTGACTTTTTTATCAATCTCTGCTTTAGTTATAATCAAACGGCGTGCCAAAGAAGCTAATAGACACTGCTACAGGGAGTTACGATATAG
>JAUXBO010000217.1 GCA_030619345.1 Candidatus Zixiibacteriota bacterium
ATATGATGCTTGATAAAAACAGCCTGACAGAATTTGCGGAGCCGGTGAGTAGCGATCTTGACGAATTCTCTCGTCGATTAAATGATTACCTCAAAGGAGACTCGCCGCTCATAACCTCGATTGCCAGACATTTGCTCAAGTCACGCGGTAAACGTATCCGCCCGGTCTTTTTGTTTCTGGCTTCCCGAGCAGCCGACTGCTTTGATGAAAACTCAGTCGAGGCATCGTTGGCGATAGAACTAATTCACTCTGCCACTCTTCTCCATGACGATGTTGTCGATGAATCCGATCTAAGGCGCGGGCTTGAGACAGTCAACGCCCAATGGACCAACTTGATTTCGGTCCTGATGGGTGACTATCTATTCGCTAAAGCGTTCCGGATTATGGTAGAAACCAATTCGCTGGACCTCATGCATGCGATCTCTCGGGCGACCGAGAGAGTTTCGGTGGGCGAGTTGCGGCAGATCGAAGAGACCGGTAATTACGATCTCTCCGAGAATGAATACTATTCTATCATTGCCGATAAAACAGCTTCGCTGTTCAATGTTGCGTGTGAGGCGGGTCCCATTTTGGCCAACCGCCAAAAGCGGGAACGGAAGAACTTTGCAAATTTCGGCGAGAAAATAGGGGTGGCTTTCCAGATTGCCGATGATCTTCTTGATTTTGTGGGGGATGCTGACCAGACCGGAAAAGAGCCGGGCAACGATGTCATGACCGGACAGGTCACTCTTCCGCTAATCTTTGCACTAAAGAAATCTTCGGCGGGCAGTCGCAAAGAGATGATAAAGCTCTTGGGCGAGAAAAAGCGCGAGGATTCTTTTGAGTCCGTCCATAAATTCGTTGTCGAAACCGGGGGGATAGATTATGCCTATTGCAAGGCTGCTGAACTTGGCGAGGTTGGTCTAAATACGATTTCTTCAATGGGGGATTCGGTTTATTTTAAATCATTGGCCAACATGGTGAAATTTACTACCACCCGCGTATCCTGATGCCAACTCGCCCCGGTCCGCTGACTACTGTATTAAAGTGGTTCTCATTGAAACGAAGCTGGTCACCTGCGAGTATAAATCTGAAGTATGACTGACTTTACAGACATCTCGATTGATTTCTTGACAGACATCCCCTGGTTGGTGGGCTTAGCCTTAGTGGCTGTGGTTGTCCTGGCGGTCGTGGCTTACCTTCGGACCAACCCGCCGGTGTCACCCTGGTTAAGATTTCTTCTTTACAGTCTGAGATTGATTGCTTTGGTCGCGCTGTTTGGCGCTCTCTTTGAACCGGTGCTTAGTTACAGCCTGCAGAACGAGCGCAAACCAAGAATAGCGCTCCTGCTTGATCGTTCGGCCAGTATGAACCGGATAGAGTCAGAACTGAGTCGAGCGGCTCGATCAGATTCGCTATTATCTTCGGCAGCTTTTGAACGATTCAAATCGCAAGTCGACCTCCGGCAACAGTACTTTGGAGGGAATCTTACTGAGATTTCCGGTGAAGTTGACGATTCACGAACAGCGCTGGGCGAGGCTCTCGAGGGACTTCGCCGCGATGAATTTGCCGAGCCGTCAGACTATTGGATGTTGATGAGCGATGGTAACTCAAACTCCGGTCGGGAACCGTTAGATGCTACTCAAGGGTCATCGACCCGTGGGTCATTGGCCAAGATCATGGCCATTGATCTTTCGATGGGTGGCGGGCAGTTTGATATAGCGCTCCGAGACGTAGATTTCAACCCGGTTCTGTTTGCCGGAGAAGAGACCGAGATCCACGTACGGCTGGGTTGGCACAACGCTGAACAAAAAAACGTAGTTGTGGAGCTATTAAAAGAGAACCGACTGTTCAGTTCAGAGAGGTTCTTGATGGATCAACAGAGTGGCCTTGGTGAAGTCTCATTGAGATTCAGACCGGAGAAACCGGGTCGGCATGTTTTCCAGATAAATATTCCGGTGCTGGACGGTGAGGAAAACGGTGATAATAATTCCCGATCATTTGCGGTCAAAGTTCTCAAAAGCAAACTACTGGTTCTACTGGCTACTGAGAGCCCGGATTATGAGGTTGGATTTCTAAAAAGATTCCTTGATCAGTCGGACAAATATGAAGTGGAACTGGCCGTTTTGTCCAACAAGTCAGGCAATTTGGGAAGTCGCTTTCCCACTCGGCAGACCGAATTGAACCGTTATGATCTTTTGATTTTGCATGATCCCAATCCCAACTCGCTGGCTGGTCAGCAAGAAATTCTTCGGTCGTTCTTGTCTGAAAAAGGTGGAGCTGTTTGGGTGATTCTGGGAGAACGATTCGCCCATCAGGGACCGGTTGAGTGGTTCAACAATTTGCTGCCGTTTTACCAGAGTCGTAAACGGTCAGCCCGGTTTATAGAGTTTCAGGGAGCACCTGTAGAAGGGCAGCTATTCCATCCGGCGGTGAGACTGGCCGATGACCAGTCAGCCATCAGGGCAGCTTGGGCGGAACTCCCTCCTTTCAAAGTTCTGGTAGAATGTGATAAGGTTCATCCGGAGGCGGTTCTTCTGGTCAACCGGGCCAGTTCCAACCCGACTGTTGTTCCTGTTCCGCTTATGGGGTCCCGGCAATTTGGGCCGGGGAAACTCTATGCCACAGCTGCCCTCCCGATCTGGACCTGGGGTTTTGCAAATATTGGATTTGGGTCAGATGATGGAGAATACGACCGTTTTTTGCAGTCACTGGCTGGATGGTTGACGGTTAAGGATGATCTGGATCCGGTTCGAGTTATCCCTGACAAACGGGTTTACAATCGTGGTGAAACAGTAGGTTTTGACGGTTTTGTGTTTGACCAAGGTTACCGCCCAATTCCGGCGGCGATGGGCACCGTTGTTCTGGAAGCCAATGGTAAAAAACCGGGAAGGTTCGAGATTGATCTGGTACCAATGGCGCCGGGCAAATATCGAGCGGAGTTCAAGAATGTGGAGCCGGGAAGTTACTCGTATACCGGGACAGTTGAAAAAGATGGACACGTTCTTACCGAAAGTAAAGGTAAGATTTTGATCGAAAAATTCTCACTGGAGCAGTTTGACCAATCAGGCAATCCGGCTTTGCTCACGGCTCTTGCACAAGCAACGGGTGGGGGATATTTCTCTGTCGATGAGTTTGAAAAAGCGCTGAACCAGATGCCAACGGCTTCTATTGTTGTCAATGAATCAGGCGAGATAGTTATCTGGAATAAAACCTGGCTATTACTGACAATTATTATCGCTCTTTCACTGGAGTGGTTGATTCGCAAAATGAATCAACTGATCTAGTCTACCTTATCGTGATTTTTAGTCAGAGCCTGCTTCGATGAGTTTCTTAATATCAATCTCTTTAGCCAGCGCGGCTTTTTCATCCCCCAGTTCGGCCACCAAACGCTGAATCCTCTCGGCACACTTCATTATTCTCTGCAATAGGTCCTTATGGTCGTCGGTCAGTCCTTCCGGCTCGGAGAGAATGTACTCAGTATAACCGATAACACCGGTCAGCGGATTGTTGATGTCGTGGTTGAGAGTGAGGCAGTGGGAAATAAACGGCTTGATCTTGTTTATAGTTTCCGAATCGATTCTGTTTTCAGAGTCGATCTGACCGGATGACAGCTCACTGTTTTTTGTCGAAGCATTTGACACTATTTTACCTCTTATACTTCTGTTGCCATTATTATCGACTTCCTTTGTGATTGACTCGACCTACCATCTTATTTTTATTGCTTTTCCGTCCGAATGAAATTGATTATTTGTAAATTAGTGTGATATAGGTAGTTTGGAGAGATAAATGAAAATTGCGGTGATAGGCGCCGGTCTCATGGGCCGGGCGGCGGTATATGATCTGGGAAATAATGCAGCGGTTACCGAAGTTGGCGTGTTCGATATTGACGCCAACCTGGCCAGCAGTGTGGCCATGCAGTATGGTACGGGCAAAGCTAAATCTTCGTTCTTCGATGCCTCCGATGAATCCAGCGCCGAGAAACTTCTTGAGCATTACGATGCAGCCATCTCCTGTATTACTTACAAATTCAATCCGTCTCTTACCAAAGCAGCGATCAAATCCAGATGTCATTTCATGGATCTGGGCGGCAACAACGACGTTGTTAATGAACAGTTGTCTATGCATGAGGAAGCGAAAGAGGCCGGTGTTATCGTGATACCGGATTGCGGGCTTGCCCCCGGCATGGTTTCGATTTTGGCTATGGACGGTCTGGCCAGATTTGATAAGCCGGAGTCATTGAAGATAAGGGTTGGGGGACTTCCACAATCGCCGCGTCCGCCGCTCAATTACCAGATGGTGTTTTCCGCCGAAGGACTTATCAACGAATACTGGGAGCCTTGTGTCATTCTTGAAGGCGGCGCCAAAAAGAGAGTGGAGCCGATGACCGAAGTAGAGCTGCTTGAGTTTGACGGTATCGGGAAGCTGGAAGCGTTTTATACATCGGGTGGAACTTCGACCCTACCTGACACACTTACAGGAAAGATCGATTTCCTGGACTATAAAACGATTCGCTATCCGGGACACTGCCAGCTTTTTAAGCCAATGCTTGAAATCGGCCTGGCCTCCAGACAGGAGATGGAGGTAGGCGGACAAAGAGTTGAACCGCGCGCACTGTTAAAGGCGGTGCTCGACAAGAACCTCACTTTTAATGACCTTGACATGGTCCTGGTACGGCTGAAAATTGAAGGCGAGAAGGACGGCCAGTTCAAAACGGTAGTTTATGAAATC
>JAUXBO010000106.1 GCA_030619345.1 Candidatus Zixiibacteriota bacterium
GTTCCAGTTCCGGATGCGGGCCACGGGGTCGGCGGACTCATACGACAACTTCCTCATAGATTCCGTCGAGATAACCTGTACGGGCGGTGTCTGGCTCCAGGCACCCGAGCCCGCGGGTAATGTCTGGGGGCAGAACCAAAAGGCGGTCACCATTGTGGGAGATGCCGCGAACCTCGGCATCGGTGTCTACACCACCGAGCTCACCGCAGTGACCAACGACGTGATATTGAACCGGTTTCGCAGAACTCGTTTCAATAGTCGATAACCGTGATCAGCTTTAGCGAGACCGTCTCCGTGAGTGCAATGCAGGCGGTAATTCCCATACTCGAAATCAAAATCGTCCTGATGGACCGAGATGCCCAATTGATCAGGGAAGTAATTGTCGATCCAAAAATCATGATTGCCGCTGATATAATCAACCGGGATGTCGGCCCGAACCAGATCACTCAGCATGAAAAGTACGCGGTGGTGTTCTTTGGGGATGGCATGCTTGTATTCAAACCAGAAATCAAACAGGTCACCGAGAATCACCACCCGGTCACCGTCTTTATGGATCAGTTCAAAAAGCGAAGAGAGCTTTTCGACTTTGACCGCCTCCGAAGCGGGATCGTTACTGCCCAGGTGAGCATCGGAAAAAAGGTAGAGCGCCATTAGTTCGCCTGCGCCTTGTCTGCTCGATTAAACAGCCCCGGTGGCCGGTTCCACCGGACGAGCATCCATGAATTCATGCATGGCGTTGAAGTATGCTCCGGCGATCTTCTCAAGAGGAAGGTCCACCAGGCCGTCAATCTTCAGCCTGTCTCCACCCACAGCGCCTATTTTACGACAGGACACGGAATTGTTTTTGAACAATTCGATAATCGTAGCAGTATCAGCTTCGCGGCAGGATAGAATAATTCTGGACTGACTCTCACCAAACAGGAGCGCGTCGGCACGGATATCATCGGCAGTGTTCACGTTTGCACCCGTAGTATTATCGGCGTTAGAGATACAGCACTCAGCCAGAGCAACCGACAGCCCGCCCTCGGTACAGTCGTGGGCTGATTTGATAACGCCCTTGCGTATCAACGTCAGGAGTGAATCCTGCATGCGTTTTTCAAATTCAAGATCAAGCGCCGGAACATCGCCGCGAGTCTGCTTGTAAATCGTATGCAAGTATTCCGAGACGCCGAGTTCTTTAGTATTGCTGCCAACTAGCAGGATCACGTCACCAGCATCTTTGAACCACTGGGTGGTGATGTGGTCAATATCTTCGATTACACCCAGCATCCCGATGGTTGGCGTAGGGAAGACGGCCCGCTCCGGGTCTTCGTTGTAGAACGACACGTTACCGCCGGTTACGGGTGTGTTGAAAACAAGGCAGGCCTCGCTCATCCCACCGATAGCTTCGGAAAAGCCGTAGTAGATTTCCGGCTTATACGGATTGCCAAAATTCAGACAGTTGGTGATAGCGACCGGCTGTCCCCCGGAACAGACGACATTACGGGCCGATTCAGCCACCGCCGAACGGGTCCCCGCCCGGGGATTCGAATAACAGTAACGGCCATTGCAATCCGTGCTCATCGCCAGCGCTTTGCGAGTCTTGCGAAGACGTATTACGGCAGCATCAGAACCGGGGCCGACCGCCGTGTTGGTGCGCACCATTGAATCATACTGGTCAAAGACCCAACCTTTCTGACAGATGTTGGGCGAAGCCAGCATGGTCAAAAGAGTGGCGTTCCAGTTACGATCAAGGGGCAGGGAGCCAAAGTCGAGTTTGTGCAGGTCATCAAGGTAAGCGGGACGTTTGGTCTCGCGATGGTAAACAGGGGCGCCGCCGCCAAGGACCAGAGATTCCGAAGGAATCCGTGATACGATCTCGCCGTGTAGTTTCACCGTGAACATTTTGTCATCGGTGACGTGGCCGATTAGAGTTGAATCCAGTCCCCACTTGTCAAATATCTCCGTTACGCGCTGTTCGTTGCCTTTCTTGACACAGACCAACATCCGTTCCTGTGATTCGGACAGGAGAATTTCGTACGGCACCATTTTTTCTTCACGGACCGGGACTTTGTCGATATCAATTTCAATCCCCGATTCCCCTTTGGCCGACATCTCCGAACAAGAACAGGTGATCCCGGCTGCGCCCATATCCTGGATACCGACAATCAAATCCTCCCTGATTATCTCCAGAGTTGCTTCCAGAAGAAGCTTTTCCGTGAACGGGTCACCAATCTGCACCGAGGGACGTTTTTCCTGCGACTTCTCGGATATCTCTTCTGAGGCAAAAGTCGCTCCGTGATTACCGTCTCTTCCGGTTTTCGAGCCGACAATCATTATCGGGTTGCCGTTGCCTTCGGATGTGGCTGAGGCCATTTCGTTATGCTTGACAATTCCAACCGCCATAGCGTTGATCAACGGGTTGCCGGTGTATGACTCGTCAAAATAAACTTCACCTGCCACCGTTGGAACCCCAAAGCAGTTGCCATAGTTGCCGATTCCACGCACCACTCCGTCGACCAGATAACGCACCCGTGGATTGTCCGGCGAGCCAAAGCGTAGCGAGTTAAGAGCCGCAATTGGTCGCGCGCCCATAGTGAAGATATCACGGAGGATACCGCCGACACCGGTCGCAGCGCCTTCATAAGGCTCGATAGCTGAGGGGTGATTGTGGGATTCAATCTTGAACACAACCGCCAGACCATCGCCGATATCAACCGCCCCGGCGTTTTCTTCGCCAGCTTTTGCCAGCAGGCAGTCACCGTCGCGAGGCAGCGTTTTGAGCAGAGCGATCGAGTTTTTGTATGAACAGTGTTCCGACCACATAACCGAGTAAATTCCAAGCTCGGTGTAATTCGGTTCGCGACCGAGTATCTTTTTGATCAGATCATATTCTTCGTCGTTAAGTCCATGTGACTTAACCATCTCCAGGCTGACTTCGGGCTGTTTATAAGCGGCGGACATCATTTCTCCTTATGATTCAAAGACGGAATATAGCGAGGTGACACTGGCAGGTCAATTGGGAACTGAACTGCTTTTGGGCAAAAAGAAACCGCCGACAACTCTCGCTGTCGGCGGTAGTGTTGCAAAACTATCGCTTTTATGGGATATAGATATCACCCTCAAAAATCATCAAAAATATCCTCGATACTCACAGTATCGCAACCCTCTTTCTCCCAGTCCAGAGGATCCGAAAGAATAAGCTCTTTGATTCTCTCAGATGTCATATCCGGCAGCAGGTTGTTGAGAGTCGGGTTGGGGAATGTCCACTCGGCATAGCTGTTGGCCGTGAAGCCAAAACAGGCCTCGATCCAGTAGTCGTCATACCATCGATTTTGGTAATCCCACATATAGTTAGAATTATAATAGTACAAGTAGGGAGAGCCCCAGTTGCTGGATGTTACGTCATCCCAACCAAATCTAAACTGCTCAGCCCATGGCCAACGAGCAAGATATTCGTAGAATTGATCAGAGCCTGCTGCTGGCAGGTAATAGTAAGGATTCCAATTGTACTTCTCTACCGAGTCTCGCAATGCAGATTCATCGGAGGTGCCAAAAATCGAATACATGTTATTCCAATAGCGAGTTTCGTCCCAGTGTAAGTCGGCAAAATCTTGAACATAGTTCGGCAGGGCGGTCATAGTGAAGTAATAATCCGGCAGGAGCAGCTTGGGATTGCTGATCGGATCATCGAAGAATTTGCTGATGTCAATGTTCTCAATGAATGAGTCGGTATAAGTTGTACAAGTCCAAGATCCCATATTATCAAAGCAATCCCATTCTGTCCATTTGACAACAAGGTCTTTGGGTCCGTTGAAGTAGGTCAGATAATACGTGATTGAATCTATAGCTCTCACGTAATCATCCCTGTCGCTGGGGTAGGCAGGAATCAAATCATCATCCTGCAATTCGCCGGAGTCAACTTCGTCGATCAGTCCCTGGATAACTCCTTTAGCACCGTTGGCGGCTGCAATAATATCAGCCTTGGCGCTGTCCATGTAGGAACCGGTGCGGAGTCCCATGAAGTCACTGTTCTGTTGAATGGCATCGTTGAGACCGGGCACATCGTAGGAAACCAGGTCGAGATTGCGCGAGAAGAACACGTTCAGGGATGCCCGCAAAGCGTGAAGAACGGCGCGGAAAAGATGAAAGTCGGTGTTGTCAATTTCAACCGTGTTGGCGCCGGGGTTGCCCTGCATTTGCGGCGTTATGTAAAACACAAAACCCGGATCGGCGATCAGGTCGTCAAAATAGGAAATTGCTTCTGAAATCTTTGGTAGCAGACTGGTCTCCAATATGACTTGAAGGTCGCTGACCTTGGGACTCGTGACCGCAGCCGCCATTGTCAATTGGTCCAGCTTGGTGAAATCCGGGAAAATGCCCGAAAGGCCGGAAGCTGTCAGTGGGACTCTATCGGGAGCCAGGTCTCCGCCAACTCCAAATCGCGGCATCATTTTGGTCGGATAGAAGACGCCGGTATCGGCGACATTCTTGATTTCGTCGATCAGGTCATTCAGAGCCTGATCCTGCAAGAACAGCATTAAACCTGTAAAAGCGGCACCAAACTTAGCATTGGAATTAGACTGATTGTAACTCAATGCATTTTGATACATACCATGAATACCCGTGAAATCCAGATCGCGCGGACGGAAAGACGTATCTGGATCATTAAGCGTATTGTTGATCATGTCGTCCAGTAGCGCCGCCAATTCGTCGTTTGCAGCCTTTACAATCGAATCGGCAATAGAGTCATTACTCAGCGATCCGCCACCACCACCACCACCGCCGCCGGTGGTGTCTGTCGTATCGATTCCATTAGACACTGGATCGTCACTGCACCCGGTGCTGAAAAAGGAGAAAGCAAACAGAACCGCAAACATGACAGCCAGTAATTTTAGTTGCTTGGACATAGTTCCTCCCGAAATTTAGTTAATGAGTTTTTTACTCCAAGTCCTCAATATAGGAATTCGTCCGATATAGTCAATACGATCCACCATAATAATGGATTTGATCAGATGCGTTAAGTTGTGGGAAATAATAGCTCAGGCTTGCGAGGCCGGGCAGAGGTCGGACAGAAAACAGTTCTGACAGTCAGGGCGGCGAGCTTTGCAGACAGCCCGGCCGTGATCGATCATTAGGTGCGAAAACAGAATCCAATTTGTCCGGTCAATAGTCTTCACGAGGTCGTTTTCGACTTTTACCGCATCTTTTTCTTTTGTCAGACCAAGATGCCTTGAGATTCGTCCGACATGAGTATCGACCACAATCCCTTCGGCCAGTCCAAAACCAACCCCGAGAATAACTGAACCGGTTTTACGCCCGACCCCGGCAAGGGTGACCAATTCGTTAAGCTCATTCGGGATCTGTCCGTTATAATTTTCCAAAAGCTGTTGAGCCGAACGTTTGATCGATTTGGCTTTGTTGTTATGAAACCCGGTGGTGAAGATATCCTTGCCCAGTTCGGTCAGGTCAGCTGCTGCAAATTCCTGAATCGAACGGTACTTCTCAAACAGTACGGGAGTCACGGCATTGACGCGTTCATCAGTACACTGGGCTGACAGAATCGTGGCCACCATTAACTGATGCACACTCTTGTAATTGAGCGAACAATGTGAATCGGGATAATGCCGCTTCATCCGCTTGACGATTTTACTTGCTCGGGTAGATTTGGATTTGTGTGATTCTCTTGGCACGATTATCCGCCGCAAGAAAGAAGTACTAACCGGTCGATATCGTTCAGGTCTTTGATAACGACAATTGCGGAATATATATCCATGCCGGAGGTCGCGTTCATCACTGCCTCGGCCTGGTTGTACCCAATCTCAAACATGATCCGACCGCCGGTCACGAGATGGGCGGGGGCCGATTTCAATATCTCGATTATGGCATCCATGCCTTCTTCGCCGGATGTTAGCGCGATTTTTGGATCAGCCAGGACCTCGGGCGGAAGGCTCTTGTACTCTTCATCAGAAATATAAGGAGGGTTAGATAGAATAAGATCAAACTTCTCAGACGGAGTTAAACTCTGCAGCATATCTGATTTTCTGAATTCGATCCTGTCCAGTACGCCGTGCGCCTCCGCGTTTGTTTGCGCCACACCGATTGCATCCGCAGAAATATCCAGTGAAAGCAGCGAGGCCGTCGGGACTTCGGCAGCCATCGTAACGGATATCACACCCGAACCAACACCGATATCAAGCAGCCGTGGCGACTGGAGTTTCTCAGAACGGATAAAGCGGATAGCCGACTCACACAAAAGCTCGGTTTCCGGGGTTGGAATCATCACTGCCGGTGACACCGTAAATCGTCGCCCATAGAACCAGGATTCTCCCAGGATATATTGAAGTGGCTCCCTGTTTGCGCGACGAGTCAGGATGATCTTGAATTTCTTGAGAATTTTATCGTTGATCAGCGTTGGTCCATAGAGGTGCAGATGCAATCGGTCGACTTCGAGCAAATAGCAGAGAATAATCTCAATCTCCGCCGGACCTTGCTCTATTCCGGCTTCTTGGAGAATCTTTCCTTTGTCGGCGATGAATCGGGGGAGATGTTCTATCATGCTTTAGGGGCGGAAATGTTCTTCCCTCTCGATAGGAGTAGTCCCACAGCGTAAATTGCCGTCATGACAAAAATGAATCCGTAACAGAAGATGTAGGTGGCGGTTGGGTCGAACTGAATTGAATGGGGGACGAGGTTAACGGCCAGTTGCACAAAGAAAGCGCCAACGCCGAACCCGCCGATGACCGAAGGAGAAAAAGCATTTCTGCCGACTTTGCCTGAGGTCAATGACTTCAATCCTGCCAATAGCATGAACAGGAGATAGACAAAAATCAACTGGGTTTTATTGTCGGTGGCATCGGTACCAAACGGCACGCCTTCCCATACAGTGCCAAACGCATACGAATTCATCGCAAATCCAATCGGGTAACACCCAAGAAACATGAATAGAGTTGCCCATAGGAAGAGCTTCATCGTTCTTGCCATGTTGCCATTACCACGAAGGACCAAGAGAGATTCGAGTGACGCCAGTGTAATCATGAAAACCGATGCGAAAATAAAGAAAATATGGCTGATCAAAACAAGCTGAGGAACATGACCGATATATTTTAGCACAAACGGCTGGTTTTCCTCGGAAGTGAAAATTGCCCTTCTTCCACCGACCTTATCGCGAACTTCAAAATAGTAGTACTGTCGTCCACCTTTTATCCCGGCCGACAGATCGGCGCGGTACAATGCCTGGGCCGTATCTTCGAGCACCAGCGGCACCAGGCGATATTTGTGGATCTTGGTGGTCGCATCCTGGCCAAACTTCGAAGTTCTTATCACCGGTATCAGATTCGTATCTGAGACGCCCTCAATCTTCAGGTATATTTTCGCCAGTCCCTTTTCCATGGTTTTCGGCACCGAAGTCATTTCAAAAGTGATGCCGTTCGCAGAATGGCTGATGTACTCCGGTTGTCCGCGTGAATTAGTGCGTGCCACATACAACAGAGCTAATGTCAACAGGACTGCGAATCCAATTTTGATTATTTTCACTGGCTCGTTACCCATCCTCTGCTTGTAATTGAAGTCTCTTTTCCTGGTCGTGTTGCCGAATGGCCGTGATCAATTCGTCCAGGTCACCTTTCATCACTTCATCGAGCTTGTACAGCGTCAGGTTTATCCGGTGGTCAGTCACACGCGATTGGGGGAAATTATAAGTTCTGATTTTGGCCGACCGATCACCTGTTGATACCATCGATCTCCGCTCAGCGGCCATTTTTTCCTGCTGGGCAGCTATCTTCTGATCATACAGGCGCGCTCTGAGCACCTTGAGTGCTTTGGCGCGGTTTTTGATTTGTGATTTCTCATCCTGACAAATCACAACCAGTCCGGTCGGAAGATGCGTTAAGCGGACAGCCGAATCGGTCGTATTCACTGACTGGCCACCGGGACCGCTCGAACGGTAGACATCGAA
>JAUXBO010000194.1 GCA_030619345.1 Candidatus Zixiibacteriota bacterium
ACTCCCGACCTCCCTCCTGATTTTTTTCTCAGACGACCCCATCATCCCCTCGGTATTGATATCAGGCAGAAGAGTTATTCACTCGATTTAGCACCGTTCAAAAATATTCTGCTGCTGGATTACACCATCAGCAACGTGGGCAACAAGGCGATCACTGACGCCTATGTCGGACTCTACCTGGACCCTGCCACAAAGTTTGGACAATCAAACCTTTCTCACGCCAGAGGGCTGGCCGGAGCGTTTCGGGAGAATGCAACTGCCTATGCTATCGACGCCGATGGACAAGCAAGTCTAGCCGAAACCATACCAGCACCGGATGCTATTGTAATGAAATTGATCTCGGCCTATCCCCCTCCAACCGATACCAATTTCAACTGGTGGCTCGCCTACCCCACGCCGGATTTTGGACCGAGAAAAAAAGGAACAACATCCGATCCGTTTTTTGATTTCCGAACCGGCCGTCTCGGTATGCCCAACGGAGATATTAACAAGTACTATTTATTGAGTCACCCGGAGTGGGACTATGATCAGGTGAAAACCGCACTCATCACCGATACTGATCCGACCTGGATGTTCCCACCTTCGATATGGGCAGACTCAATATCGCAGGGGCGCGATCCGGCCATGCTGCTATCGGCCGGACCGTTTCATTTGGAACCCGGTCAATCAATTCGTATTCTGTTTTCCCTATTTGGCGCTGAGTACATTCATATAAACCCTGAGAACAGATTTGAATTGTACGCCGGTAACTATGAGTATTTCTATGACAATCTGAATTTTAGCTTTCTGCACTCATACTCGTCAATAGCGGCAGATTTGACCGAACGATTGGTCGATCCCTTGTCCCCACCGAGCGGGCTCGATCTGGTCGACATGGTTGGAGATCGCGCCATCATAGAATGGCATCCCTGGGTTTTCCCCGAAGTGGCCCAATGCAAAGTCTACGTGGATGAGATTGATCCGAGCCAGTTGCTGACACCAAGCCTGATAAGACCGAACGCGATCCCGGCAACTCCGCGTCAGTTGTTTCATCTGTCGGCGGCTGGAAAACTCGAAGATACTCTCAGCGGATTGAAACCGGGACAAATGTATTTTGTGTCGGTAGCAAATCTTGCCGGTAACCTCAGGGGAGAATTAAGCGAACCAATTGTAATCGGCGACCAAAACCGCGGATTCGATTTATCGGCCGTGAAACCGTTGCGACAATTTGCCCACTTCTACGAGTCCGACTCAACCGTACGAATCAGTTGGGAGCAGGAAACGCGAAAAGTCTCCCGGTATCGTGTCTACCGAACCACCGACAGCGTTCTGGCTGCGAATCGATTCAAGCCACTGGTTACCGATACTGCATTAATTACCGACGTCTCCCCTATCGAATGCTGGGCAATCAACGGGAGAAATCATTGTTTCTATGAAATCTCTCCCTATGACTCGGTATCGGGAGACGAGCTTGCCTATTACGATCACGATCCCATCGATGGCGCCTGGTACTGGATTGCCGCGGTAAACGAGCACGATTTTGAATCCGACTTCTCCTCCCTCATTAAGACAGAGAAAGTAAAACTGCCGACTAAAGATGTCCTCGTTGTATTGGGGACCACATCGTCGCTGCACGATTATGTAGATCATGACTCACTTACGGCATTCTATTCACGCATGCTTCTGGGGCTGAATTTTGATATCTTCGACTGGTCCGACAGCGTACTTTTCAATCCTGACTGCAGCCTGACATCATGCACTGATTGGCGGGACTTTGTCGATTACCGTCTGATTCTTGTCGAAGAATTCCCATCTCCTCGAATACTCAAAACCGACCCGAACGGAAACAACCAACTTTTCTCACGGCTCCTTGATGGCGGTCATACTCTCGCCTGCTTTGGTCCTCCTCCGGGTGCGAAAACGTTGAACCTGGCTACGGATTATTTGCAGATGGATTACGATGATAACAATTTTGTACACGACTATCTCGGAATCTCCTCTACCCACCTTCGACCGTGGGGCATAAGCTATCAACAATTCGGAACTGTTGACAGTCTGGCCGGGTTTTCATCGGCCATACCGTTTTCGTTCGGACTCCCTCGGTTATCAATAGACGATAAAAATAATCGGATGACTGATCTCCTGCTGGACCTCTTTGTGCATGAATCTTGTCTGCCCTTTACCCCGGCCTACATCCCGAACCGGGATAGTGAAATACTATATCTCTATGGATCGCAGTTTCTGGAATCTTCCGATCTCCACGGCATGGCCTGCGGGATTATAAATCAGCGGGAATTCGCCGATGCCTATTCGTTCTCGTTCCATCTCTGGGGAATGACAGAAAGTGACGCCCGTAAACTGGTGGATTATATAATGACCCGATCACCTTCAAGACAAATTCCAAACTCTCCGCCGCCAATCCCACTGACGATGGCCCTGGGGCAGAATTTCCCCAACCCGTTTAACGGCGGGACCATGCTACGGTTTTCCCTGACCGAACCATCCCCGGTCAGCCTTGATATTTTCAACATTCTCGGCAGAAAAGTCCGCACCCTCTTTGCCGACCACCCGTTTGCCGCCGGGAGACATGAAGTCAGCTGGGACGGGCGCGCCGATGCCGGGACAGCCGTAGCCACAGGCGTCTATCTATACCGACTAAGAACTCAGACCGAAACAATGACCCGCAAAATGGTACTGCTAAAATGATGAGTGCTTATTCTATCCGATCATTGGGGTTGGTTGTAATTATTCTTGCAATCATGGTTACAGCTGTGACTGCTGATGACAAATTGGACTACTATCAGCAGAAGGCACAAGCCATATCCAAGGCAGCATCGGAATTCAGCTCAGAGATTTTCGACCCACCCATGAATTGGCCGCTATATTGGGGATTACAGCGAACCAGTGAACTTGAGGCCAGTTTTGATTGCTATGGGGTGATTGGTGCCGTACGAGGCGGTCAATCCTACTACACACCCTATTGGAGATCCGTCAAGTTCCAGTCTCCGCCCGGGTCCGGTGTAGAATATCTTTTCTCTGGAGGCATCTTTGTAGGCGGTATTATCGGTGACTCCACCCACGTATCAACGGTCTCAAATGTGTTCGTTTATCAGGACACAGAGTTTAACCCTACCGGCAACATCTCCCATGGAAGAATTGAGACCGTTACCAATTTTGAATATATCAGTGACTTTTCCATGCGTGCTGAGCTCGCTGATACATTCCATGTATCCCCTCCATACACCACGCCACATCGTCCAATGGGACTCCAGATCAGTTTGAGGAATCATGTTTGGCGGTCAATCGAAACCGCCGGAACTGTTGTCTATGATATGGTTCTTACTAATGTTGGCAATGAGTTCATAAATGATTGCTTTATAGGGCTGTACATAGAGCCTGATATCTGTCGTGACTGCATAGGCAGTTTTGGTTGGACAGACGACCTGGCGGGCGGTATCGAAGAACTTGGTATAGGCTATGCTATTGACAACAATGGCGACCCCTTTGGCGAGCCGTATGACCCGTACATGAATCCTGTAGGAGCAGTGGCAGGCAAGTTCCTGTCAAGTTCATTTGTCCCTTCGGATACTTCGTTCAATTGGTGGGCAGGAGGAGGAGGGTACAATTATGTTTTTGGCCCCTACGCTGTCGACACATCTGGAAATCCGCTTGACTGCATGGAAAGGGACTCAGTCTGGGGCACAATCGACCTCACCGAAGAGAATCTGTACTGTCTGTTGAGTGATGGCAGCTGGGATCCGGATCAGGTAGAGACGTTTGTACCTCCACCCGGCTGGGGCATACCTAATGATGGTAATCTAATTGCCACTGGAGCAGATATCAGATTCATACTATCGCTGGGCTCATTTAACCTACCACCCGACTCCAGTATCCGAATTCAGTTTGCGACGTTCATTGGCCGGGGAGTTCACGTCCTGCCCTACAACGCTATGAATTTACCGGCCCATCCTGAGCTATACATTGAGAATCTTAATTTTGACGATCTCATCCACAACGCCGCCGTTTCTGATTCGCTGGCCCAACTGCTTCTCGACCCGACCCTGCCCCCAATAGGGCTGCATACTGTGAACCCTAATGCAGATTCCGTTCACCTAGAGTGGGACCCCTGGGTCTATCCTGAAGTGGAAGGTTACGACTTATATATTACTGAGATCCCGGACTCGGTTGTTCCCTATCGGCACGTTGCGCCTCCCTGGTTTGAGCCGACCGAGTTCGATGATACTATCTCACTCGGCAAGGCCAGAAAACATACGCTCCATAACCTCGATCCGTGGAAGATGTACACCGTGTGTATCGCACATCGCTTGTCCAGTGGGCTGTCCCAACTAAGCGAGCCGGTTAATATCCCACCCCAGCTAACGCTTCCCTCTCCTAAGCTTGAGTCGGAATTTCTGTTCGTACACAATGGGGAGGCAGTTGTCATTGAATGGACCGAACCCGATTCAGTGAATATCGACTATTACAATATCTACAAATTCGACAATCGATCCGCAGCCGCCGAAAGATTTCGACCGTTCTACGACGATGGTTTTTGGGCTGATTCATTGATGCCCATGGATAGTTTCCTTAACGGCCACACTTACTATTTCTACCGAATGCCGGTTTATCGCACAACCGACTCGGGGGTCACATCGATTCTTGACCACTACGCTGCTGATGGAAATGTGTATGTGATATCGGCGGTGGATAAAGATGGGCGAGAGTCTGATTACTCAATCGAGATTTCCGTCAACCAGATCGATGAGCTCAGTAAAGACATTCTCATTATCACCAGTTCCAACGACTGGTACAACACACTCGTCATATCGGACTCCGTTGAGGCTTTCTACAATCGCCTGCTCTTTGGCTATGATTATGACCTCTATCTAATCCATGATTCGCAACTGGTCGATCAAAAATGGCAGATTGACTGGCATGATCTGGTCCGCTACAAACTAGTGATCATAGACGACCAGATCCGTTCCAAGGCTCTGGATGCGTCGTTCGAAGACTCCACCAAAGGCGTCACCCGCTTCCTTGCCTCCGGCGGCAGGCTCGCCTACTTTGGTTCCCTCGCCACATTTGCCGGCGATGGCCTTCACGACAGCCCCGAATATCTCCCCCTGTCCGGCCCTCTCTTTGAGAACTTCATGGCTGTTGACTCTATATTTTCGGTGGGACTTGCATACTATCTTGACAGTACCACCTCACCATTTATAGATACTCTCTTCGGATTTCAGACGGCGGAGTCTGTCGATGGCTTCATACCGGACTTGACGCTTCAATACCCCGCAGGTTTTTTCACTCCG
>JAUXBO010000140.1 GCA_030619345.1 Candidatus Zixiibacteriota bacterium
TCGTTGCAGGTCCCGGTAGCATAGACGTAATCACCGGGCTCTGGAGCTACACTCCTTCCGTCGCCGATGTAGGAAATGTCTATTCGGTCTCTGTCAGAGCCTGCGATCCCTATTGGGGACTCTGCTCTGCTCCCTGCCAGTTCGACCCGACTATCACAAATGATGTTCCAACAATTACTAATGCCTGCGGCGCTGTGTTTTTCGTTTCTATGTTCCAGACTCTCGAATATCAGCTCCAGGCCGAACAGTTTGATTGTGACACATTATTCTATACACTCGTACACGTAAATCCGACACCTGTCGGACTTCTCACTCTGGATTCTGAGACCGGTCTCCTCAGCTTCCAAGTAGAATATGGTGACGGACTGACATCCTATTTAGTTACAATAGCAGTTTCAGATGGAATAGATGAAACGACATGCGACCTTACAATTGACGTCATATCATCTATTCCGTTCGGTATCAGGTTGGAAAAGACACACGGTACAATCCAAGGTAGCCACGAAACTGTTGATATCACTTATCTCGATGGTCTTAATCAGATTGCCGGATTTGATTTCCTTGTTGCCTACGATGCCTCGGCTCTCACTTTCACAGGTGCTACTGAGGGCTCGGTGTATGCTGATTGTGGCTGGGAGTACTTTACGTATCGCTTCGGTGCTAACGGAAACTGCGACGGAGGATGTCCAAGTGGTATGATTCGCATTGTTGGACTGGCTGAAATTAACAACGGCCCCAACCATCCCAGTTGCTATGATATGTCACATTTTGACACTTTTGCCACTCTTGATTTTCTGGTCAGCAACGACCGAACACTGGAATGCCAGTATGTTCCGATTGATTTTTTCTGGCTCGATTGCGGTGATAATTCTTTGTCGTCCATGACCGGAGAAACTCTCTACGTTGCCCGGACAATTCATACCTTTGAGGCGGAGCTACCTCTATGGAATGATGACACCTATTTGATCTGGGACGAGACCGACGATTTCAATTATCCTGAATCAAATCGAATTCCTCATGTCGGCACACCAGATTCATGTTTGCACGAGACACCGGGGAAGCCTTCCGCAGTCCGTCACATTGACTTCGCCCAGGGTGGGATTGACATTGTCTGCGCCGACTCTATCGATGCCCGAGGTGACATCAATCTCAATGAGGTCCCCAATGAAATCGCCGACGCGGTTCTGTTCTCCAATTACTTCGTCTATGGCATAGGTGTGTTCACTGCGAATGTCATCGGGCAGATGGCTGCGAGCGATGTCAACGCCGACGGCTTGACCCTGACCGTCGCCGATCTGGTCTACCTGATCAGGGTAATAACAGGTGATGCTCTCCCCTACGCCAAGCTGACGCCTACCGAAATATCTTGGCGACTTCAGGACAACATCTTCACTGTCAATCACGAAATCGGCGCGGCCCACCTGATCTTGCAGGGCAACCAAACGCCGGAACTCCTGACTGACAGGATGGAAATGCGTTACGATTTCGACGGCGAGAATACGCGCGTTATCATCTATAGTCTTGAGCAAGGCATTGCAATGTCAGGGGAAATTGTCAGAACCAGCGGCGCAGTCTTAAGTATCGAAATGGCTACCTACGAGGGCGCTCCGGTAATCGCCAAAGAGGTCCCAGTCGACTGGGCGCTGTACCAAAACTACCCTAATCCTTTCAACCCGATAACAACCATCAGCTTTGACCTGCGCGAGGCGTCTCGTTTCTCGCTGGAGATTATTAACCTGGCTGGTCAACGGGTAGAGATTATCAAGGGGAGTAAACCGGCGGGACAGCATTCGATAAACTTTGATGCTTCGGGACTTGCCAGTGGTGTTTATTTCTATAAATTGTCAGCAGGCGAGTTTACCCAGACCAGAAAGATGGTATTATTAAAGTAAGATGAAGAACCTATACCGGAGACTCGGGCAACTCGTGATAATGGTTCTGCTGACTGCTACTTCAGTGGCGAGCGAGCCGATCGAATTGCGTATCGATCATGTCAGCAATGTTGAATTGAGCGGAACAGTGCAGGTTGAGATCAGGATAGCTAACATAGATACACCAATTCCTGAGCTTGGAGGCTTTGACCTTCTGGTACAATATGACGCATCCTTACTTTCATTGACAGGTGCTATGCCCGGCAGTCTGATCATAAACTGTGACTGGGAGTATTTCACTTATCGAAACGGTCCTACCGGCAACTGTGGCCCAAGTGCCTGCCCCAGCGGCATTGTTCGTATAGTCGCAATTGGCGAATACAACAATGGTCCTAACCACCCCTCCTGCTTCATGGACACTACCGGACATCTCGCAACAATCGAGTTCATGGTAACTGCCAATCCGGCAGTCCGATGTACCGAGACTCCACTTCGGTTTATCTGGTATGACTGCGGAGACAACGCTTTCTCATCGGTTTCTGGTGACAGCCTGTTCATCTCTCGTCATGTCTATGACTTTGACAATCCGACCCCGATCGAAGCCGACGTGGCCTTCCCGTCATTCTTTGGCGCTAATTCCAGCTGTGATGTAGATTTGGGAGACGGCGCGATGGATCGGATTCGGATGGCGGACTTTTACAGCGGGGGAATCAGTTTCGAATGTCCGCAGTTGGGCACGGCTCCGATACAGGTCGAAATCGAACAAGTAAGCGACGTAAACCAGGGCGGTCATCAACAAATCAAAGTCACGATCGCCAATCCTCTGGAGGCTTTACCGGAAATCGGGGGATATGATTTTCTTATACAGTATCCTTATAATGCCCTTACTTTTGTAAGGGCTATCGAAGCCACCCATTTCCAAAACTGCGATTGGGAGTACTTTACCTACCGATATAATTCAACGAATTGCCTAGACACTTCCAGTCTGATGATAACCATTAGAATTGTCGCGATTGCTGAAACCAACAATGGCCCGTATCAACCATCCTGCTCAATGGATAGCACCGGCCACCTCTTTACGTTAGATTTCCTGGTTTCCGATAATCGCGAATTGGAAGGTGACAGCGTAGCTGTTGAATTTCTCTGGTGCGACTGCGGGGATAACACAATCTCCGGTAAGACTGGTGACAGTCTCTTCATCTCACGTTCTGTTTACAGCTCATTTTATCATGTCGATATTTCCGATTCAAACAGCGTTTATCCCTCCCTGTTCGGTGCCCAGAACAGCGACTGCATGTCCACGCCAGACCGACAAGTTGTCAGACAGATCGACTTCCATAACGGTGGGATGTACATACAGTTTGCGGGCAACTTCGATGGGACCGGGGACGTCAATTACAACGAGATTCCCTATGAGATTGCCGACCTAGTAATGTTCCGTGATCGGCTTGTCTTTGGTGACAGCGTATTTACGAGTAACCCGAGCGGGCAAGAAGCGTTTACCGATATCAATCGCAACTGCATACCACTTGAGATTGCTGACTTCGTTTTCATGGTCCGTATCATTACCGGAGATTTTCAGCCAAATCCGGATAGTGTCCTGCACTGGCCGTCCGAAGTCCTGTTCTATCAAGATAAACCATCCAATTCTGTCAGAGTTACAACTGATGTTGAGCTAGGGGCGGTTCTGTTACTGTTTGATGGTGAGATTACTGATGTAACTACTCCAACAATGGCCTCTATAACCCATCACTTCAACGGAGATTCCACTACCGTACTATTGTACTCCGTAAATGATAGTTCCATAGGCGTTGGTATCATACTTGAGTACACAGCCGTTGGTGATCCCATACTTGCCGTCGTCGAAACCGCAACCCGTGAGGCACACCTAGTCACCAGCTCTATTGATGGTGTTACAAGTGCCCCCGTCGTCGAGAGCATTCCGCCCTCTCACTTCACCCTCCACCAGAACTACCCCAACCCGTTCAATCCGATCACCACGATTTCTTTTGATGTGACAAGAGCGAGTCGATATCAAATTGAGATTTACAACGCACTTGGCCAAAAGATTGATCTGTTCTCAGGTAACGCCACCCCCGGTTACCATTCAGTCGAATGGGACGCATCAGATTATTCCAGTGGTATATATTTCTATAAACTAAATGTCGATAACTTTGAGCAGAGCAGAAAGATGCTCCTATTAAAATAAACGAACCGCTTCTGACGAGTTGAACATACTGCAAATAAGACGGCCGCCCTTCGCTGGAAGAGCGGCCGTTCCCTTTCGGTTCTCACGGGCCATTCCTATTTGACCCGCAGTTATATTCTCTTATGGACATGGTACCGGAGCCGGTCCACCTCCAAACATATAATCAACCAGATAGGTTAGATCAGTAATAACCACACTACCGTCGCCGTTAAGATCAGCTTCCTCCAGACAAGGAGGCGGCGCACCTCCACCGAAGAAGTAGTCTACGAAATAGGTCAGATCGGTAATATCAATCGAACCGTCATGGTTGATGTCGCCACGAAGGATACAGCAGGACAGAATTGTCGTAACAATGTCTGTCTGGAACGCCTCAACGTGAACCGGGTAGACCATTCCTGAATCCGCCCCCGTGATCGACATGATATCGATCCAGTCACACGAATCAAGGAATCCATTGCCGTTATCCATCCAGTTCAGACAGATATACCGTTTGTGCAGGTTCGGATGAACTTCCATCCAGTACGTATTGATAATATTCACCATATTGTCAACATGCGGGTTGCCACACATGAAATCGAGGTACAGTGTGTCGATCCCGGACGGATCAGATACCTTGATCGTCGGAGCTACCTGCTCGATGTGCTTACGAATTCTCTGGGCCGGATCGATGGCATTCACGAACTCGATTGTGTCACAGTAATCGAACAAACCGGAACCGTTGTCGATCCACTTATCAAGAATCCAATGGTCTCCGTAGTTCGGCCATAGTTCGCTCCAGAAGGTACCAACAGGACTGGCTGCCATCCACGGGCGCCAACCATCGAGGTTGTGATCATACTCATCGGCTGGCTCCATCGGAAGCGGCGATATGATAACATCCGTTCGAATATCGGCCACCTGGCAGTTGAGCGCAGAACCAATAGTCGGACCATTCAAGGCCTGCATCAAGATATTATCACCCGCACTCAGATTCGACCCGAGGAAGTTGGTCCAGAAGACCAATTCATACGTCCGACAATAGTTCGGATGTGACTCATGCCACAACGTACCTATCGGGACGCTGATGCTTCCAATTGGGTCCAGATACGGCACCGGCGGACCAATCATTTCGACGTATATCGTGTCGTTGGTTCCAATCACAGCCAGCACCAGAGTCGATGTCACCTCTTCGACATGCGCCCATGAAGGCGCGTTATAGGTGTGACTCCAGAAACGAAGTGTGTCGCTTCGCGTCAACAGGCCGTCACCGTCGTCGTTCCAGACATCAATCATCATTTGCTCTCGGAAATTGGGCCAGAGCTCCTCCAACTGATGACCTATTGGCGGTCCCATCGCCGGGATATAGCCGTCAATAAAGCTCCGCACTTTGCCAAACGTATGATCCGGTGACGGGGTTATGCAGACTGGCGGGTTCACACAGGTACATGCTACCGGCGGAGGGCCAGCCTGATACAGAAACGCGATCAGGAAGACGATATCGTTAACGTCTATACAGCAATCGCCATTCGGGTCGGCGTTAGCCATTACCGGAGGAGGCGGACCACCTGAATAGAGCCAGTTCACGAGGTAAGTAATGTCGCTGACATTAATTACTCCGTCATTGTTGACATCACCCGGATACTGAAGGTCACACGTATCCTGCGGACAAATGATCAGAGCTGCTTCAACCAGAACAAGGATATTGTTGCCCTGATAGGCACCACCCGGCGCTCCCGGATTCAGCGCATTCTGACCCTCGAAGGTGAAGATACCATCGGCCGTCCACTGATTAGGATAGTTGGTCAATTCCTCAGTTGCCGGGGAATTACAGTTATGTGCAATTGGAGACATATTGTAGGCGTCATGGTGGATCGTTCCGTGAGGACCTGACACCAGCGACGCATCATTGTGCACCGTCGGACCGTGCGCCGTTCCCGGCGGCGGCTCACCCTCATTGGCATCGAAGAACGGGTCGGAAATACAGATGTTTGTCAAAGTTGTGCAAACCCCGGCCGCCGTCACGTAGTGGCCACCGAGCCATTCACATCCGGTGCCTGTCGGATCCTCTTCGTAGAATCCCAAAAGCAGGATAACATCCTGGCATGATAGGATAGAGTCCTTTACCTCAGTGAAGGACGGTCCCAAAGAAACATAGCTGGAGTACTGACCAGTCATACCCTGAGCGGCAAGATATGAATGGAACCCGGCATCAAGATCAGGCAGTGATGTTCCGGGACCGATCATGTCAGTCTGGCAATGACCACCCAAATCATTGATGAATGGCACGACATTATTGGTGTCGTGGTCATCCCAAAGACCGGCGGGATCATACGAGGTAACCAGTCCGTAGTTGTCGTTTGCGGGCGGGTTGCCGGGACCGGGATAGAACGGACGAGGATCAATCGGGCTCGGCTCGAATTTGCTGTCGAACCACCAGACGCAGTTAGCCAGAGCAGTGGGTCCGCACCAACTGAAATTGCCAGTCGACGGATCCCACCAGTTGCCTTGTTTTTGATCGAAGTCAGGCATACCGTTAGGTGCAAAATCCCCATATCCGGGTTTATAGTACTCACACGTGTCCTGGGAGGTACCACCGTCTCCGGTCACA
>JAUXBO010000019.1 GCA_030619345.1 Candidatus Zixiibacteriota bacterium
GAACGATGAAACTAAGAAAACAAAACTACAAAAAGGATATTGCCAGAACACAGACTGTGTCTTAGATTTTAATTACAAATGTCCAGATTGTCTGAAGACGTACACTTGATGATATCAGACTCTTTCACGAGTGCTGGCCATTCGGCACGCCTTCAGCGTGGGTGATTCTGCCTTGGCGATGGTCACACTCAAAAGCTCCGTTGAATCCACAAAAATCGAGTTGTTGAGAAGGGCATTGATACGACTGGACTCTTCAACAGAGACATCCTGAAGTTTGAAACCAGCCTGGTACTCCTGGGCGCTCTCACCTTTTCCACACCAAACGCACTTTGCATCAAACCTGATTTCGGTGTTGCCACTCATCTCGAACGGTAGCTCGACAGTGAATTGAAATACTGAGTTTACATCAAATTCTACTACGGTGGAAAGCCTAACACCCTCTATAGTCATATCTGCGACATGCCCGATAAACTGCTGACTGCTTCTATCGAATACATTTAGATAGGCTTTAGCCTTACGTCTATTCTGTTTGCGAGATTCTGTCAATTGTGTGTCTCCCCGAATACATAGTTGATTCGGAGCCATCAGCCAAGAATCGGCTCCTATGATAATAATCGGCATTTCCGACTATAGCTTAAGCCCACTAAATCACGCGTTTCTTTCACCTGTGACAGGTACCGATTTGTGTTGGAGGACTTGGTCCGACGGCTCCCTAAAGATAAAGTTGAATTCTCATGTGGTTGACCGTTAGTCGACAATACAGTATATTCTTTTGCTATGGTTTTTATACCTGCTTCAGGAGAGAAATTGTGTCGGAAAATCGTTTGTTTCCAATAGAGAAAATGATTCGACTTTTCATTAATGGTGCATATTTCTCACGTATTCTCTGCACTCCCCATGATCTCAAAGAACTGGTTATCGGGTGGTTATACACACAACAGATTGTGGATTCACCGGATGATATTGATGCTCTTGGAGTGTGCGACAGTATGACCGATGTGAGCATAAAGCTTGGTCATGAAATCGGTGACGTTCGTGATTATGATCCAGTGACATCCTCGGGATGCGGTGGTGGCGAAATGAATGCCCGTGTTTACTCCGATCAGGTTAGCAAACTCGATAGTGATCTGTCAGTTGAGATGAGTACATTGAAAGATATGCTTTCCAAGCTGTTTGGTTGTATTGCTGCCACTGAGCCATCGCAGGGGATACACGGAGCACTGATTATCGAAATATCGTCTTCATCGAGGGAATATTTCTCGTATGACATCGGCCGTCATAATGCTGTAGACAAAGTTATTGGCGCTGGCCTTCTCCACGGAATTGATTTCTGCAGATCAGTATTGATCGTCAGTGGGCGGGTTTCGTCTGACATGACACTCAAGGCAATCAGAGCGAAAATACCTGTACTTGTCTCGCCAAGGTCGGTGACCAGTATGGCTGCGGAGATCGCAGATATGGCTGGCATTGCAATCATTGGCCGAATGGCAAAGCAGGATCAGGTACTGGCAGGTATTCGGAATAGAGTGAAAGGTGTAGCGAAACAATGCCCGCAATCCTAAATATCGTTGGTTGCAAAAACTCCGGAAAGACACGTACGGTTGAGATACTGGTGCCTGCTCTGGTTAATCTTGGACAAAAGGTGGGCAGTTTGAAACATACTGAACATGATGGATTCAGCTGGGACAAACCCGGGAAAGATACCTTTCGTCATTTTGAGGCTGGAAGTGCTGTCACAGGTATATTTGGCAAGGGACAGTTCGCATTTAGCCTGAACAAGAAAGAAAATCGGGCGCCGACAGTGGATGACCTTATCGCTCTCTTTTACTCTGATCTTGACATAGTCCTAATTGAGGGGTTGAAGACGGATCCCGGACTCAAGATAGAAGTTTGTCGTCAGGGTTTCACTGACCGGAAAGTTGTCGATCAGTCCCAACTGATCGCGACTTTTGGTAACAATATTCACGGCTATTCTATCCCGCACTTCGACTATGAGAAAGAGCATGACATGGCTCAGTTCATTATCGATAATGTGGGGCGACTTCGCACAGTAACAAGATGTCCACAGCAGTAATCGTGGCCGGTGGCAAGAGCCGCCGGTTTGGCAGCAACAAATCATTCCATGAGATTGGCGGAAGGCCGATGATACGAATTGTTGCTGACATACTCCTTACAATATTCGATGAAGTGATTGTCGCCGGAGGCGATAAGTCCAGGCTGGATCAATTTGGCCTAAACGTCTTTTCTGACCGGGTACCTAATCGAGGTGTTCTTGGGGGAATTCATAATGGATTGATACACACTGAAGAAGATTCGATATTCTTCTGTGGATGCGACATGCCGCTACTGAACACAGATGTCATACGAGCGGTACTACAAAACGTCGGAGCAGAGGACGCCCTGGTACCTGTGGTGGACGACAAACGACAGCCGCTCCACGCTGTGTATTCTCGATCAATACTCCCTAACGTCGAGCGGCTGTTATGCTGCGAGGGTTATTTTCTACCAGATCTCTGGCAGTACGTCAAAGTCAAATTTCTTGATGAGGCTGCCTTTGCAAAAATTGATAATTATCATCTCTCCTTTATTAGTTTCAACGATCTATCCACCGTAGACAAGCACCGGCATCTTCTGCCATCGGATCAATAGCCATACTCAACACCTGCCGTAACGGTACGCCCTGGCATGGGATAGTACAATTCCTCCTCGTAGTTCTTATCCAGGATGTTGCGTATGTTAAGAAAAATGTGTACCTGCTCAAAAGCGGCATAGGTCGTTTTGACATGGGCCAAATAGTAGTCGGGCATCGGTTCGAGGTAGCTGTCAAGTCGGTCAGCAATGTACTGCCCGGTATGGTGGAGAGACAAACCGAAATCGGCTCTGTATGATACATGGTAGTCGTACTTGTTTCTGGGAGTGTGATATCGTCTGTCACCGGTCGCGTCGTCGTAGGCGTCGATATAAGTATGATTCAAAACGAGATTCCACTGCTTGTCGAATGAATAGCTGATACCGGTTTCAATACCCTTGAGAACAACTTCGTTAAGGTTTTCGTACAGGTCATTCCGACTGGCACGGTCTATCAGTCCGTCAATGTCATTATAGAAGAAATCCTGACCAAAATCGAGGTGTTCAGTAACGTGAATGGTGTGTCCAATCTCAAACTTGAGCGCCTTTTCCGGGCCCAACTCGGGGTTGCCTGAGATATGGGCATAGAGATTGTTAAGAGCTGGGAAGCGAGTTGTTCTTGCAACGGAAGCATGAATGTCAAGATGGTCACTGGGAGATAACCCTACGCCGAGGTATGGGTCAAGTGAGTTGGTCGAAGCATTTACAGCGTCAGCTTTCTGCCAATTCAGGGAAGCGCCGGCGTCGATCATCGTTTTTCCTGTAGCTTCGAATTGGAACTGGCTGAAAAGCGAGCCGGAGGCAGCGTCATAATTCTCCCAGGGATCGCTGGTATCACGCTGGCTATCCAGTTCATCTTTTCGGACAGAAAATCCGGAGGTGTTTTGCAATCGGTCATTGAATGTCCTGGTAACCTCGAACCGGCCACCCAGATCGTGACCGTCGTGAGTTGAAACGAACTGGACATCGTCTTCCGAATAGGTATCATCGCCATACGCTCGCAGGACGTTCCAGTATGCGTCGTAGTATAGCTTACCTTTCCAGTATATCGAGTTGCCAATGATACCTTCGCCGCCCAGATCAACATAATGCCGCCGCCATTCAGGGAATTCCCAATAACGGGGTCGACTGGTCTCTGTCTGAAGGGGCACTCCCTTTTCCGAGTCGTAGTACCCGGCTGAGAAGGAAACGACAGTTTTGTTCTCAAAGGTGTAATTGAGCTTACCGTCGAAGTTGACGTTGCAATAATCGGAATGATTGCGGAGATCGCCGTCTTCATGAGTAGCCGCCGAGAAATCGTCGGAAAGTTCGTAACCATCGGAACGGTTGTAGCCCAGCGACAACCAGTAGTCGAAGTTATTGTAAGTTGAGCCGTAGTTCATTTCACCCAAGTAGGAGCTGTTTTCACCTACCGACATTTTGTACTGGTGAATGGTACCGGCGTTGGTTCGTTTGCTGATGATATTGACAACTCCGCCCAGGGTATTGGCCCCATAGACAGCCCCGGCCGGGCCCTTGATGATTTTGATTTTTGAGACATTGCTCAACGAAATCGAACCAAGGTCAAGATCGCCGTAGTAAGGCAGGCTGACCTGTCGGCCATCGAACAGGATTTTTATTTCGGCCCCTGAAAAACCGCGCAACTGGAGACGGGACTCACCTTTGCTCCCGGCCGTAACGATGATCCCGGGAGTGTTAGTCAGTGCTTCTTCAAAACTGTCCGCTCCTGTGGCGTTCATTTCGGTGGAGCTGATTTCACTGACCGAAGACTTGGGGATGTCACGCTTGGATCTTACGACAATGACCTCCCCCAGATGATAAACCGGTAAAGAATCATCAATCTGTCCCGGGGTGGTTTCAGTCCTGATTTCCGGCGGCAGAGCCGTCAACAGAATACCGATCATCAATATTGTTGACATAAACCTTTGAAGTGCGGGCATCTAACTTCCTCCTCATATTGTTACAGGATGCACCTGTTATGCATCTATGATCGAACTTTGTTCTTCAGAAATGCCCGTTTTGTAGGATCGGATCAGGAAGGGTAAGCCGCCGAGGCGACAGATTTGTGTATGAGATACAGCCTTCACCAAGTGACCTTTCCAAACACGGGAGGTCAGGATGTTTCCGTCCTGGCCTATCGGCCGGACAGCCATAGAATTTGCTTTAGGCCGTCCGGCTCGGTCATATAGAAGTATTTACTATTTGTCTTTAACGACCTTGATCTCAATCTCCACCGGCTCTTCATCGAGATTCAGAGATGCGATCATTCCATCAATAACATTCCCAAATATCGAAGTTACAAACTCGTTCAACTCAATTTCTTTGTTGTTGATCAATATTTTCACTTCTTTGAATGACATAACGTTATTCCTCGCAAGCCGCTAGAGCCAGCCTGCTAATTGCTCATTAATGAGAAATGCCCCAATTATCCAACAGCAAGCAGACACTGCGATGGCCGACCGCGCAAAGGCTGGGCGTTGTGCCTCGGTGAAACGCTCAAAGCTGGACAGGCTGGTTTTTACCAATACCAGTGAAAGGGCAAATCCTACAGCACTGGCCAACGCCGCGACGGCGCCGGTCGTGAACGACCATTCCAGCAGTCCGCTGACACCCCGGTCAACCCACCAATGGTTGCCAAAGATGTAGGCCTGCGAGAAACTGAACGTAAGGAAATTGGCAAAACAGGATACAATCACCACGGCTGTCATCGGGATTGGCTTATGAAACCATCCCCGGTTTTCGGCCAGGCTGAAGGCCAGTTCCAGGATCACGGCCTGTCCTACTACAGCCGCAAATTGGCAGCCCATAAGCATCGGCAGACCGAGGAACTTGAATCCGGCAGCGATCAGGCCAATTGCCAATGTGGTTCCCTTTTTGGGCAGCGCGAATCGAGCGTAAGAAAGCACAACCAAAGCGATTAACGCCAGCACAACGGAACGAGGGATGAGCGTTCCAATCCCCCCCATATTGGAGGTTACGATCGCTTCCATCCCGCCCCAGATAGAGCCAAAAAGGACAATACCCAGTATCAGTTTTCGTTTATCCATAAAGCGCCATCCCCTTTCTAAAAGGCTATCTGGACTTGAGCTTGCAACAGATCGTTGTCCACATCCGTACCCTGTTCCATCTTGGCGATATAGTTGAGATAGAACATCGAGTTCAGACCGTCCAGATAGTAGTTCACACCAATGGTCAGCCATGTTTCGCCGTCGTCTTCCAAATCGGTATTCGGGTCATAGAAGTCATAACGAACCAGGGCTTCAATGTCAGAACGCAGTTCATAACTACCCTGGGCGAAATAGGCCATGGCATCAATTGTATTAGTCGTACTCATCGTAACGTCAGCAGGGTACTCATCCGAGGCCATCAGGAATTCACCCCTTATTTTGAGAGGCAGGGTTTTGTGATCGACCTTCACCCAACCACCAAACCTGTTCTTGCTCGCAGTCTTTTCCGGAAAAGTGTAGGTAGTGGTCACCGCAGGCGTAACAGTGTTGTCGACCACCTCAAAGGGTTCAGGCAGAGCAAATCCCAACCAGGCATAGCCACCGACGCGAATGTCAACCTTCTCCATTTTGGGTTTGAGGACCGCCCGAAACAGGAAATCTTTGGCATCGTTGTTGTCGGCGGTATTGTTCTTTTGATCCGCTCCATTATAGATACCAACCCCAAAATCAACGAATTCGGTAATGGTGTTGGTCTGCAGGCCGACCTGACGCCACATGGCGAATTTCTTAGTGGTCAACGGGTAGTTGATCATCTCCAGCTTGTGGGTAGCGGACGGCATATAAAGCGTAAACGGTGGCAGGAAACGGCCGAAGCAAATCTCGGTGTTGTTGATGTAAAAGAAACGGGCCTTGTAATCCAGAATTCCGGTCCCGTTCTTGTTCTCCAACTGCACGAAATACTTCACTTTGTCCGGAATAATACTTCCGAAAAACAGGACCCGTGCCCGATTCAGCGTGAAGGAATCATAGCCTTCGGTGTCCTCCATGTGGTAGGTGTATCCGGCCTGCAGGTTGCCACCTATCTTGAGGGTGCCCTTGCCAACCTTGATTTCAGCCAACTCAGCCAGGGCCACACTGGAAACCAGTAATGACAGCAGCATCCCTGCCACAAGTGTAATGGTGAGCCTCTTCATTTGACCTGCCTTTCCTCTATTGTTTTGTTTGTTCATTGTCATTTTGTTGTTCGTTTCATCAAAAAAGTAAACGCACTTACTCGTCTTGTTAGACCTCTTCTTCTTCCCGGACTTCTCTCACTCTTGCCATCAACAAACCTACAATGGAAGCCGTTATAGTCAATCCACCTACCGGTTTGAGAAGTTCGCGGAAGAACCCTATGTCTGCCGGAGCCTCCGGAGTTTTGATGACATCAGGGTAGTAATCCAGGGATTCCGGGAAAACTGTGATCACGTGAGTTCCGGTTCCTAACTCCTTTTCACCATATATGTGTGGATGCTTACCTTGTGCTTCAAGCCTTTCCTTTGCCTGATGAGCCATTTTGAGGATTTTATCGTAGTCGTCATAAATCAGAGCGCCTGAGGGACAGGCCTTGGAGCAGGCCGGTTCCAACCCGTTGCTCACCCGATCAATGCAGAACGTGCACTTGGTGGATTTTTCCGTATCGTAATCGATTTGCGGAATATTCCATGGGCAGTATTCATTACAGGCCCCACATCCAATGCACAGTTCTGTGTTAACATAGACCATGCCACGTTCTTTATCGTGTATCATGGCTTTGACTGGTTCTACCGGGCAAGCCTTCACACAGGCGGGATCACTACAGTGGAGGCAGCGGTGAACTCTGAAAAGCCACTTCAACTGGCCGTCAGCTTTCACCTCGTAGAACTTAACCAGGCTATATGTGTGTGGTGACAATCCCGCCGGGTTCTGGTAACCACCTTTTTCTGCAAAGAAGGTTGTTTTCTCTGCTGGCAGCTGATTCCATTGTTTGCAGGCTACCTGGCAGCCCCGGCAGGCAGTACACTTAGCCATGTCGAAAAGCAGACCCTTTTTCGGCATCTTATCCCACCTCCTTTTCTATGTTACATAGGAATGCTTTGAACTCCGGTATCATCGTGTTAGCGTCCCCAACGTGTGGCGTCAGAAGGTTAGCCGAATCGCCCTTCGCCAATCCAGTATATCCAAAGTGCCAGGTGAGACCTACTTCGTCAATCTGACGACCGTCAATCGTGAATGGCTCGAAACGATCGGTAACCAGAGCATAAGCTCCAGCCTTCCCACGCGCCGAAGTAACCACGACCCGATCACCGTTCTTGATTCCTTTGCGTTTGGCTAGATCGGAGGACATCTCCACAAATGAATCTGGCACCAACTCAACCAGCCAAGGCAGGTTACGTGTCATGCAGCCCGCCTGCCAGTGTTCGGAGACGCGATAGGTGGTGGCAATAATCGGATACTTATCGGAAGTGCCGATGTTATCGACTTCTGGGGTATTCCATATCTTGATGGCCGGATTAACCTGTGTCTTGGACATAAGGTTATCGACCGGGCTTTCCACCGGTTCATAATGTTCAGGGAAAGGACCATCAGCCAGACCGGTACTGAAAACACAAGCCAGGCCTTCCGGTCGCATGATAAAGGGATGCTTAGTTCCGGGGGCCCAGCCACCATCGGGAACATCGCCTTCCCATTTCTTTGTCTCTTTGTTCCAACGGATAACCCAGCGTTTGTCATCCCACGGGTTCCCTTGGGGATCAACCGAGGCGCGGTTGTAGATGATGCGACGGTTGACAGGCCAGCACCAGGACCACTTTGGATACAAGCCGATCTTATTTATGGCATCTTCTGTACCGCGCCGGGCGGCCATGTTGCCGGCGTTGGTGTAACTGGCGCAATACAGCCAGTTACCGGAAATGGTCGAGCCGTCATCCTTAAGGTACGCAAAGCTCGGTACCTGATCGCCCTTTTTGAACGACTTGTTCTTCTTGGGGAAGTTTACATCCTTAGTGAAGTAGCCGTTCACTTCTTTGGCAATGATATGTGGGTCGGGTTCTTCGTGTCCGTAATCCCAGGCCAGGTCACGAATAGGATCCGGGAAGACACCGCCAGTTTCATACTCTTTCTTGAGGGCTCTAACCAACTTGTCGAGAATCCATGCGTCACTTTTGGCTTCACCAGGCGGATTAACCGCTTTGTAACGCCACTGCATCCAACGGCCGCTGTTGGAGATCGACCCTTCCTTTTCAACTGAACCCGCAGCGGGTAACATGAAGACTTCGGTGTTGATCGATGCCGGATCGGCACCGGGTCGCTGCCAGAAGTCTGCAGTTTCAGTATCCCAGAGATCAATTGCCACCAGCCAGTCCAGTTTGTGCAGGGCTTTTCTCTCCATGTTGGAGTTGGGTCCACCCACGGCTGGATTCTGACCGAAACAGAACAAACCCTTGATATTTCCGGCATACATGTGTTCAAATAACGAGATATGCGAATAATTGCCGGAACGTTTCGGCAGATAGTCGTAGCAGAAGTCGTTATTCTTGGTGGCTTTTTCACCCCAGAAGGCTTTGAGCAAACTGACCATGTACTTGGGGTAATTGCTCCACCAGTTGGCGCTCATCGGGTCTTTGGTCTTGGGCGTCCACTTGTCGAGGTAGGCCTTGAGGTTAACGTTGTCTATGTGTGGAGACTTCAGATAACCGGGAATGATGTGGAAGAGCAGGCACATATCGGTGGAACCCTGCACGTTGGATTCACCACGAAGAGCATTGATACCACCACCAGCGCGTCCAATATTACCCATCAGCAACTGCAATATTACATAACTGCGGATGTTCTGAGTGCCATGGGTGTGCTGCGTGGTACCCATGGCATATAGCCAGGTAGCAACACGGTCGGGAGTGTGCGTAGAAGTCAATATCTTGCAGATATTGGTGAAGTCTTTGGGGGGCGCTCCTGTGATACGGCTGACAGCGTCAACAGTGTAGCGCGCAAAGTGCTTCTTGAGCAACTGATAAACACATTGTGGATGTTCAAGGCTCTTGTCTCGCTTGGGAACCCCGTTTTCATCAAGTTCATATCCCCAGCTCTTTTTGTCATAAGACCGCTTATCGGAGTCATAGCTGGAGAATATGCCTTCATGGAAAGCGAAGTCCTTGCTGATGATACAGGAGCCATTAGTGTACTCAGCCACATACTCTTTATGTATCAGATTGTTCTGCAGAGCATAATTAATGATACCGCCGACAAAAGCAATGTCGGTCCCCGAGCGTAGCTTACAGTAGTGGTCAGCAAACGATGATGTACGCGTAAAACGAGGATCAACAGAAAGGATGACAGCGCCGCGCTCTTTCGCCCGCTGCAACCAACGGATAGCAATCGGGTGGTTTTCGGCGCAGTTGGAGCCCATAATCATGACCACATCGGCATGGATCATATCGATCCAGTGGTTGGTCATGGCTCCTCTTCCAAACGAAGCCGCCAAACTGGCGACAGTGGAAGAGTGTCATATACGGGCCTGGTGTTCCAGGTACGTGATACCAAGAGCCCGGGCCGTTTTGCTGAGCAGATAACATTCCTCGTTGTCCAGGGATGCTCCGCCCAGGCAGGCAATGCCGTCGGTACGATTAACAACCTTGCCCTTTTCTTTAGCGATGAAAGTCTCATCACGCGATTTCTTGACTCGTTTGGCAATTTGCTGAATTGCCCAGTCCCAATCTTTTTCTTCCCACTCTGAGGATCCTGCGGCACGGTAGCGTACCTTCTGCAGTCGCCGTTCATTGTTGGCAACCTGGTAGAGCGCGCTACCCTTTGAACACAGGGCTCCTTCATTGATGGGATGATCGGGATCACCCTCGATATTGATCACTTTGCCGTCCTTCACCGAAACGATTTGACCGCAACCAACGCCACAGTATGGGCAAATGGTGGTCGTTTCTTTCGATCGGGCCGTTCTCAGTGCGGGTAGTGCGGCAGGTGATGCCTGGGGTGCGATACCGAACAATCCAACTCCTGCAGCAAGGCCGGTGGAGCCTCGTTTCAGGAATTGACGTCTCGAATAGGTCATACCATCTTCTCCTATAGGTTATATCGCTGCGACTATGTGTTTGATGCTTTGCTTTTATATTTCCGAGCGGCTTCGCTGTCCTTTTTGTCGAAAGCAGCAGAACCGACAAAATTTCTTACGTATTTCTCTTGGGCAGCGGCTGCGTCGAGAGTCGAGGTGGCAAGATATTCCACTTCGGGACTGTCGGCCTTGATAGCGTCGGTTTGCCTTTCGTCTCGTGTCTTGAGATACCGACGGCAACTCTCACAGGTTTGAATGCGATAGCCTTCCCAGTCTTCAACAGTGATGAACCCCAATTTCGTTTGGTCATTTTCCAGGCAGAAGGGGCAAACCATACGGGGGAAATGCCAATGTCCTCCACAACCCACACACCAGAGGTTGCGACGACCGCTCTCAGAGTCGAGCCGTGCCATGCAAGGCCACAAGCCGCACACCGGACAGAATCCCAAATGCCAATCGGAAGAATCGAACTTGGCGAGATATCTCTCTCGTGCAAGCTGACGAATAGGACGAGCCAGAAAGACCGCCCAAAAGGCCAGTTCGTCAAGTGAGCGTTCGTGCGTTTTGCTTAGAGCCACAAGGTATGCACCATCGCCAGCCAGGATGCGATGCAGAAAAACGGAAATCGGATTTGAGGGAGCCACAGGTACGTCAAAGTCTGAGACGATATTGCGGAACGAATCACTGATAGATTCCACGAGAAGCTGTTCTAATTGCTCGCCGAAACTGTGTACAGTTGAGTAATTCAGGTCAAAAGATAAATCCTTAAGCACTGGGAAACCCTGAGCTGCTGCTTGCTGATGTTGGGCAAGATGTGACTCGATCTGTGTTACGAACTGTGGGTTATGCTCAAGAAAAGAAATGCTCGTTGGGATGTAGGAATCCAGAAATTGTTTGAACTTGCCGGTGGATGTATCTCCGTCTAACTCAAAACGAACCATCTGATATACCTTAATATTTGTGCATCATAAAGAGCTTGTGAATATAGTAACAATATAAGCATAGTAACAATGTCACCAGAATGTCAAGTTATTTTCTTTTATCTAAGTGGGAATAGTATAATTATGGTTTTTTTTGTATAATTTAGAAAAAAAGATATGCTACACTTTAAGGTTGCTTTTGTCAGGCACATAATTGCAGCCCAATTGTCACTGGAATGCCTACAGTGGTACAACATTTCCATTTCTCTCTCAGTAACCACACCAGATCAAGCTGAATTCGGTGCATTATTGTATTATATGGTGAAGATTCGGTTTACTTTCAAGCCGTTCAACAGATTCTGAACTGAGGATTGTCGACAAAGAAAGGAGCAACGCATCTCATTACTCGGTCTGCTGAGGTGGTGATGATGCGGATGTTCAATTGCGCCGAACATGAAAATGGGCAAATATTGTGTTGGTTCAACTTGGCCAAACCAATTTTGGATGATGTACGGGGCCCCATCCACCTGCGGTGGGGTGAGAGTCTTTACAAATTGGAATCAATTCCGCAATTTCTCCGTGAGTCACGTAGTGCTGGTACCCCACCCACCGAATAGTCTCGCTGCCGTTGACAACGGGCCAAATAAAAGACGCACAAATCTACCATTGCGGCCATTGGGAGTATTTCATACCTTTAATGATAGACATCATACCGATTCCAAGAAATGCGACCGCACTTGACCAGCAACAGAGATGCAAACAAGGCACAAGTAGTGAAGGAGTTTCTTTCCAACCCTTTGGCAAGAGACACCTTTGACAATTTCTTTTCATATAGTTACCTGTTGGTGCTAACTACGATCCGCTATTTGAAACAGCTGGGATTTGCGCTGCCTGTTGACGATCGCACGGATCGCGACCCGCTAAAAGATCTGGCCATAGATGTACTCGCCGACTTTCTTGAGTCGAAACCGGGACGACAGTTTTTTGTTATCTTTGATTACTTTCGTGCACATGAGTTACTGCTACCGAACAGGATCAGCGATAAAGAACTGCTCGCTCGTTTTGCAGGCCTCGTCAGAGGATTTACAAGACAAAAGATATGGCGAATCAAGAATGAGTCAGACTCACAGATTGCGAATCTGAAGAAGAGCTTTGGTGATATCTTCAAGTCCCGTCAATATCGAATCGAAACCGATACAGCAAATGTTCAATTCATATCACTTGCTTCTGCTACCATAGATGAGAATCTCCCTATGGTCAATATGGTCGAGTTGGATCGAATCGTGCTTGAGGCATACTGCCAGACGACTCCAAGAACCGATTGGTGCCGGAAGGTTTTCGAGTTACTTGCACAAATAGAGTCTGTTCAACAGAAAATACGAAAGTCTGATCTTCTGGCTATGGTGATAGCCGTAAACACCAAAGCGGTCGATCTTGATCAGGCTCTTTCCTTTGGTTATGGTACTCCAATTGATGATTTGTTTGTCGAGCAGATCCTGGTGGAAAGAGACAAAACAATCTCGTCTGCTGCGGTTAAAAAACTGGATAAATTTGTGAGCGGGGGGCGCCTTTCTGAGGATGAAAAAAAATGCCTGTTGCAGGCAGTCACACAGTACCTGACCGACCTGACCGAAAGTGCGCAGGCCGATAAACTGACAAAGTACTTCAGAGAAAACATGCCAGACGATGCTTGGAATCGGTATCATAAGGATTACAAGTACATATTCGACAGTGTTGTTGCCAAATGCCTGAGTGAATTCCGTAAAAGATTGCGGGACAATCCTATAATTAAGGCATTTGGGTACTATTTACCTGATGATGGAAAAGAGAGAGAGGTGTAATATGCACCTGTCACGGAGTGACTTAGAGAAATACATTGATAGAATGCCGTCTAACGGAGGGTTAGAGGCTATTAAGGAGCATTTGGATTCGTGTGAACTTTGCTCCAAATTGTACAATAATCTCGTCGAGTGGAAAAGGCAGTTGCAAATCACGGAGAAGGAAAAAATGCCTGCTAGGGCAGCAGCTCTGGCTGATAAACTATTTGCCACGGCGATGAGGGGGATTTTAATCCGATTGAGTTCAATTTCCGCAAAATCCGGGACACCGCCCGATCTTCTCGCAGCCGACGGTGACCGTCCATCCGATTTGCCGCTCCAAGACGTGTCCACCTTCATTTCGGAATCTCCGGAAATTGTGCTGAGGGTGATTCGGGCCGGCGGCGGAGAGCCGGACAAGATTCAGCTCATCACCGAAGACCGAGCGCTCTCGTCCAACGTTTTGGTGCAGGCACCCGAATTGGATTGCGAATTCCTGACTGATCTTGAAGGTTGCGCCGAGCTGTCGGCTCCGGGTGTTAATACCTATGACGCCGTCAAGTGGCAGATCAAATTGCCGGATGCTGTCTTTTCTTTAGAGCCACTCGATTATGACCCGGACAAAACGGAATCTGTCCTGGAAACAGTTCTTGAATCGGACCAGCATGACCGAATAAAAGTGAGGATGGAACAAAAGGCCGAAGGCAAGCTGCTTCAGATTGAAATCCTCGAACTAAACGGAAGCGAGGACTTCGGCGACGTGAATGTCGTGATAACCCACGGCGGGGAACTTGCAAAAAATACGGGCACTCCTAATCAGGCGATCACATTCACGCTGCCTGACAAAAACGCCGGAATCGGTATCAGGCTGTTTCAAAAATGACCCTATCTCCGGTACAATTCGCCAAAGCCTTTGAGAAACTCCGCTCAGACGTAAGCAGCTCTTTGTCAAAAGATATCGCCCTGCTGGCCCTTTGTGATTTCTGGCCCAATCTGAACGATGTGCGTGAGCGGGCAGACTTCGGGTCCTACCTGACTGAATTCAGAGACTACATTGAAAAATCTGTGACGGTAGATCGGCTCATTGATTTCTCCCCCGAGGAATTGGAAGCGTTGCTATCTGTCTGTCGCGAATTGAATTTGGAATCTCAGCAGTCTATCGTTGCCACAGCGACGGCCACTCTCTACTGCTATCTGGGAGAACCAGACCGCGCTCTGAAACTGCTGACCGCACTGTTCAACGAACCGGCTCCAGCACGAGCTGATGCCGCTACTGACAACAAGCTCAGTGAAATAGAACGGTTGGAGCTTTTTCTCTCCGGACTTGCTGGCTGTCCACAATCTGCAGCCGCACTACAAAAGATTCTTGCCCAGTGGCAGGGAGAGAATTCAAAACTTAGCCATGAGCGGGCGCTCTGTCTTTTTGTTGAAGAGAATCACAGTCGTCCGGCGCGGGGGAGGATGCGTTCGCTCAAA
>JAUXBO010000074.1 GCA_030619345.1 Candidatus Zixiibacteriota bacterium
GAAAGAGGTGTCTAGTATGATGTTCAAATCTCTAACTGTGATTTTGTCACTGCTGTGTCTGGCACTATTTATTGGATGCTCCGGTGAGGATGGCGCTGTCGGTCCCGCCGGTCCTGCTGGTACCACCGGAGCCACCGGAGCTGACGGAACTGACGGAGCCGATGGTGCTGATGGCCCGAACCTGTTACTTGCCTACGGCGATATCGATTATGTCCCTCTCCCCGGTTCCAGCCATGCAATATCGAGGGGACCCGAGGGCTTGACGGTCTCCGTTGTTGATAACGGGGCTGGTGATTTTACAGTAACTCTTAACGGCATATTCTCGAATATAACCGGTACCTTGTTGGTCAGCACATCCAGTAATGATTATGTAGGTTCTGTGGTGACCACTGGTACCATAACCAGTTGGAACACCTATCAGATTGTTTTCGGGGTTAAGCAGTATGATATTTCTACAGGCGCGCTAAATAGTGATGATTTCTCGTTCGTCATTCTTGGCCGTACAATATAATTAGTGTCTCAATAATAAAGCCCCGGAGTTAAATAACTCCAGGGCTTTTGTTTAATCAGGTTATTGGCTCCAAGTTTTCGGACAAGATACTTTCTATTTGTCGGAAGTAGCTTGCGACTCCAGCGCCTCGATTCTCTTAAGCAGATCAGAAACAACCGTCTTGAGTTCCCGGTTCTCTTCAATCAGCCCCTTTACTCCGGCCAGAGCGATGCCAGAAGGATCAACCGTTGAGACGGATTTGTTATCATTTCCTACACCGAATATTTCATAGAAATCTTCGGCAATCGGGCCGATATGACTGACTTCTTTATCTCCCTTGTAGTTCCATTTAGTAATTGGGAGTTGGTCGATACGATTCAGTATATCGTAGCTGTCAACCGGCTGATAGTTTTCTTTGAATTCACGGCTTGAGGAGTTTGTCCAGACACCCATCCAACTCAAATAAGCGCCGGTTTTCGTATTAATCAGCTTTGAGACATCGTACGGAGCTGTCTGGGTGGAGTCCGTGATGAAAATTCCACCATCGGCATAGAATACCATCTGCTCGTTCCCGCCGGACATAACACTATCATTAGAGTTGGTATTGGCACAGAACACCATTGAACCGTCGTGGAGTGCTTTGGCTTTGTAGCCGCTTGCATACGAATACTCTCCATTCGCAGTGTTATTGGAACCGCCGGGGATAGTTGAGTAATAGCCACCGGCGCTATTATCCCAACCTCCGGCTATGGTGGCAGCATTCCCAGTTGCCTCGCATGTATGCCCACCTCCAACCGTTGCATAGGAATGTCCCGAGAGATTGTAATATCCTCCCGTGACTACTGAGTAGGAATTTGTTGCACTGTTATGATTTCCACTGCCCACGAACGCAAGGCCTCCGCTGGCCGTATTATTCTCACCGCCGGTTATGGTACACCCGCGACGAGTGCTACCACTTAAACCGGTCGTGTTGTTGATGCCGAGATTGACATGCGTTGTGTCAGCCGATCCATAGAGGGTGTTGTATTTTCCGGCAATTCCGCGCTGATTGCAAAGTGACAAAACAGTACCATCGTCGCACCAATCGCTGTCGGTGCCACCACTGGCCGCTTGCCAGGTTCCCACTCCGTAAGCGTCACTGGTAAGCACATATCCAGTAGATCCGCCTGTTAGTTTAAGAGCTGAAGAAGTGAAGTATGCTGTAGCGAGTGATTTGTCGCTGCTACCGCCCAGGAACGCGCCATTGGGAGTATAGCTCGCAAGCGTATCGCTGGTCGTGTCATCGACAATAACCGAGCCGCAGCCAGTATATTTGGCTGTCCAGGCGCCCCCCTTTGCGGGACCGCATTCGAGGGACAGCACCTCTAATCCGTTTAGGTTCAGGGTAGCAACTTGCTGTATCCCGTCGTACAACGCAAGACCATTAGCTGTCACGACCGCGGAGTCATTATCCTCACCTGCAAGCTCGCTGTGCAGCGCGACTCGCCCGGATGCTCCATCGACATCGTACACGCTGGTCATTTCGACAACCGGGTGGTCAAGCGGCTCCATCGCCTGCGCGTTAAATAATTTCAGCCCAAACCCGGAATTGAACGGCATTGGCTCAAAACCCATAACCTGTCCGATATCGTCATACATGCCAAAAGAAGGACCGTTGTCCTGGCTGGTCTCCATCATGAGGTACATCCGGGGTGGTTCCGGTTGCGGGTTGAACATCTTGAACGAAGCCCGGTTGAATGGGCTTGGTTCTGTTCCCATACGTATGTACGGATGATCACCAAATCCGGAACCCGGGTCATACATTTCAAATTTGGCTCCGGTAAAAGGGCTTGGCTCGACACCCATTCTTATGTATGGATCGACGGGGAATGAGCCGGTCGGATCGAGAAATTCCATCCAGCCTTGAAATGACGGTGAATCATTAAAGCCTATCTTGAGATATGGATTATTGGGGATGTCACCAGCTGGATACAGCGAAAATGCACCGCCATCGTCCTCGGTACTCAACTGGGCGAGTCTTTGTCCGGGGAAGTCCAGGCTGGTGTTATGTAATTTCAGGTAAGCAGGTCCTGATCCGGCGGTAGCATCCAGACTAAATGCCGAGGTGCCACTGCTATTTTTCAACTCCATAAATCCCACTGACGTCTCAATGTCTCCTTTGACACTTTTGGCCATCGCGGCTTTCGGGACCGAGGTCATCAGTGTGCGGGGGGCAAGTTCTGGATCTCCAGCCACCTGTATTCCCAAATAGAGAGGCTCAGTCTCAAAGACGGACTCGGCCAGTGGACTCAAGCTCCCGAGAACAGCATCAAAGAACCCGTCGGTGGTCTCCACGTCCGGGTGTGCCTCCGTCCACACAGGGATACCGCCTGTTGAAACATCATAAAGATAGAAGGTGATTAAGTAGAAGTCGTCGGGCACCGGATCTCCGGCCGGGTTGGTCAGGCGGCCCTGATAGGCTGTCTGGACATCGGCTGTAGCTGGTGAAGTAGCGGTGATTGCGAATAACAGGATGAGACTGCTCATCCAAACTTGGAAACGTGTCATCTTGGAACCTCCCATAGATGAGTTATTCTATTTTGTAAACTGCTGTTTTCGTTAGCGGGGCCGACTATTAGGGTCATGAAATCTCCAGATTGGTACAACTGGGAGCCATCCATGCTCAATACGCCTGTAACGGGCGAAGTATATAATTCAAGTGAAATGTTACGTTTAACAACATAATGATATAGGGTGATTTTGTCAATTATTTGATAAAGTAGAAATTATGGGTCACTGGCACCTGCAATTGGTCCTATTCAGTGAGGGGATTATCGACAAGAGAACGGACAAAGAAGTCACCTGCTTGAGCTGTGATGAAATGCACGGCTCCGATTTTCCAGAGTATCTGTCTCTGAATCCCAATGCAGATATCTGTGTTCAGTGCCATAAGAAGCAGCTGATGTCTGTTTCACGGCGCTCGTTGACTATGCAATATTCAGGTAGTTCTTGGCATAAGTCATTGTCTCACAATATGTATTTAGGTTTTTGTAGTATGTCTTAGATAGCTATGATCTATCTTAATTCTTTTTCTTGACAATTCCTCAATAAAAAGTTTATTGTCTGAACGGATTATTACCCCCCCACTTAACTTTATACCACAGAGATGATTAATTGAATTTGAACCAACGACTACACGACTCTGCCTTAGAAGGCGACAATAGAACAAGCGACAAAACGATCCTCAGGTCGGCTTCCGGATTCTATAATCTTGGGATCGCACCCGGTTTGATAAAAGCTATCAATAGACTTGGCTTTAAGAATCCGACTCCTATCCAGAAGGAAGCAATACCGATCGGCATTCAAGGAAAAGATATTCTTGCCACTGCCCGAACCGGCTCCGGTAAAACTCTGGCGTTTGGAATTCCGATGTTGCAGCGTTTGTCAAAAATGGAAAATGGCGCCGGGCTTGTGGTCGTCCCAACACGGGAACTGGCCATTCAGGTAGATGAATCAATTCACGCCATTAGTCGCGGAACAGATATTAAGTCGGCGGTTTTGATTGGCGGAGTCTCAATGTTCTATCAACGGGAGGCCCTCAAAAAGAACCCTCGTATTATTATTGCTACTCCCGGACGCCTTATGGATCATGTTGAACGAAGAACCGTCAAGCTTGCCAATATCCATATTTTTATATTAGACGAAGCTGACCGGATGCTGGACATGGGGTTTGCTCCTGACATTAAGAAAATAATCAAATCAATTCCTGAGACACGCCAGACCATGCTGTTCTCTGCAACCATGCCAAAAGAAATTGAGGCTATGGCTGAGAAACTCATGGATAATCCGACCCGGATAGAAATTGATCGTTCCGGTGCTACGCCGACTGAGGTAAGCCACGAATTGTTCATGATCAAGAATCAGGCCAAATGCCGACTTCTGGCCGTACGCCTCAAAGAGTGTACAGGTCCGGTGTTGGTTTTTACACGAACAAAACGAATGGCGAGTAGACTGACGGCCAAAGTAAATAGTATGGGTTTTGAAGCTGCAGAAATTCATTCCAATCGAAGTCTGGGACAGAGACGACATGCATTGGAAGGATTTAAGCGCGGCAGATATAATATCCTTATTGCAACTGATATTGCTGCCCGTGGAATTGATGTCTCAGGAATAGAACTGGTGGTCAACTACGATATGCCGGCGAACTCAGAAGATTATGTCCACCGCATAGGTCGTACCGGTCGCGCCGGGAAAACCGGTCACGCCATCTCCTTTGTAACTACCGAACAAAGAGGATCAATCAGAAGTCTTGAGCGATTCATGAAAACCGAATTATCGTTTTCAATTCCGCCGAGCCTGCCTTCGGAAAAACTTCTTCTAAAAGAAGCAGAGTTGTTGAACCTGAGAAACAAACCTTCCGTAGAAGAGAAGCCTCCAAAACGGAAATTCTCAAAAAAGAACCCCTCAAAAGGAAGCCCCTCGAGAGGGAAGCCCTCAAGAGCAAAATCCGCGAAACCAAAACCCTATCATAGTAAAGCCTCCGATGGAAATCCCTCCAAGGGTGAGCCCCGTAAAGGTAAACCTGCAAAGAGGAAACATTCAAAACGGAATCCATCGGGCGCTCACGCATCAAAGCGTCAAAACTTCAAAGATAGTGACTCCAGGGAATCTGTAATCAAGCAGACGGATTCCAAAACGAAGAATTTTGAACGGAAGGATTCCAAAGTACAGGAATCAAAAGGAAAATCTTCGAAACCTCAGAGCTCACAATCGGCTGATCGCAAACCTGGCGACACCAAGAAGAAAAATCCATTCTGGGCAAATTTCAAAAAGAGACGGGCCGCTAAAAAGAAATCTGCAGGCCAGAGTTCCATGCGGAAGAAGCGTCCAAAGCGTAAGTAAAATTCGACAATGACGGTAATTGTGGTCTGGATATTACAGACCTGACTTATTTCGTCAGCTTCATGTTCAGCGGCGGTCCCGGGAATCACACTCTGATCATAGTCTCAACTATGTTGCCGTGTGGAGTGGTTGATCACCGAACCTGCATGACGGACTCTGCTGTCAAACCTTTGAATTGGTCCAACTGGTTTGTAATACCAAGCGTATCAGTATATGCCAGATCAAAGGCAGACTGTTCCGAGTCAGTTGGAAGGCAATTCTGATCATGCTCCGAGGCATAAGCCAAGTGAACGGCGGTAGTTGCACAGGGCCTTGGGTTAAGGCGCTTTGATGGTTCGTAATGCAAGGAGACAGCGTCGACAATGGACTCCGGAAACCCCCACGAGGCCAGCAGATAAGCGCCTAGGGATGCGTCATTGACACCGAGGATTTTCTCTATTGCTACATGAAGTCGGATTGTTTCCTTTTCACTAATAGCGCAAGCTTGTTCGAGCTCTTCGGCAAAACCAGCAAGAAGAACCAGTTTTCCAACATCATGCATCATGCCTGCTGTCAGAGCCTCGTCAACCCTGTTTCTTGTAAGACCAAAGACATGGGCGATAAATCTTGCTTTGGGACCTACGGCGGCTCCGGTCCGATATAGTCCTGCCGGTGAGAAGCCTGAAACCGGAGCGCAGGTAGAGTTTGCATAGACCCCGGCCGATAGGATCACGCCTTTTACAGTATCTATGCCAAGTTGATTAACCGCCTGCTGCACGCTCTGGATTTCAGTCTTTACACCGAAGTAGGCTGATTTGACTACTTGCAAGAGCTTTGCAGAAATGGCTATGTCCCGAGATACTATTGAAGCGACACGTTGCATGGAAACGTCGTCGGATGATAGTTCCGATACTAGTTCGTTATATATCTCAGGTATGGTAGGCAGGCCTTCGATTGCCTCTATTCGTTGTCGTAGATCAGAGTCAATCAGGTCTTTGGTTACGGTCGAGATGTTCGTCATGACAAGGTCTCCTTAAGGGGCATCATCCACCAAGGGGGTTTGGTGAATGAATATAAATATATATCGGCTCAGCTTGCCTATTCCTTGAGGAACCGATGGCTTGATTCTGAAAAGGGTCAACGATTTACGAGAGTATTTTGAACATCAGATTGACTAAGAATGACCAAAAACTCGTGAGTCATCCTGAGCGGAGTCGAAGGGTACTAACGCGAAAGCGGGCACAAACCCGTGGGTCAACCAGCTATTTTCTTCTTCGCCGGCTCGAACGGTTTGTATTCCAGCGCTTTGGTAGGACAGAATTTAGCGCAGACCGGGTCACCGCCGCAAAGATCGCATTTAATAATCAGGTCATGCTGTTGATCATGCAACGCACATCCGAACGGACAAGCCGCTACACAGGCCATGCACTTAACACAGATTTCTTCATTGAGTTCCACTGCGCCGGTCTCTGGGTTGCGGCGAAGGGCATTGACCAGACATGATTTGATGCAGGCCGCTTCTTCGCACTGAAGGCACGCAACGGGCACCCAGAGGTCGGTCATACCGCCGTCGAGCGGATAGATGCGACTTCGGCCCATTTTGCCATCGACTGAATGAGCAAACGAACAGGCCAATTCACAGGTACGACAGCCGGTGCAGAGTACGGGATTGATAACAAAACGGTTCTTCATGACTGTGCCTCCTTGGTCCAGGCGGCGATGCGACCCATTGAGAGCGATGTCTCCTTGCGATGACAGGCGTCGCACGTTTCAAAATACTCAAACGGAATATCCCGATTCCGGCTCAAGAATTCAGCAAATTCTCTGGTGATCGTGGTCGCGCCGCATTTAACACAGGCGAGCATCTCGAAATCTTTTTTCCAGATTGTCCGCTTATTGCCTTGATCGGAAAACTCAATAAAGTTGGTCGGGCAATTCAGAGCACAAGAAAGGCATCCGGTGCAGTCCGGAGGCGGTTCATCAAGCGGTGGAGCGACTGTCTTACCGTGTCCTCGGCCCACCAGCGAGATCGCATGAAAGCCCATCGCATCACAGATGCGGGTGCAGATTCCGCAGAGAATGCAGTTGTCGCCATCGACCTGAACTTCATAGCTGGTCTTGAGAACTCCGTATTCCTCAGCCAGTTTTTGAATTTCGGGTGAGTTGGGATGTCGCGCCAGATAAAGGTCCATAATCGTGCGACGTATCTCATTGACCTGGTCGGAATGGGTCAAGACAATCAGATCAGGTTCGACAGGGTAGAGGCAGGAAGTTACGAACTTGCTCCAACCGTTCCAATCCTCTTTGGTGATCTCAACCATGCACAGGCGGCAGGCTCCCAGTGGTTCGACCGCTTCATGATGACAGAGGGCGGGAACATCGATTTTTAGGCGACGGATGACGCTCAGCAGCATCTCACCTTCTTCGGCCTGTACGATCTTCCCATTTATCGTGATGTTGACCATCTAAATCTCCCTAACTCACTTCAATTGCATCAAAGTTGCAGACGGCAAAACAAGCGCCACATTTGGTGCACTTTTCTTGATCAATCAGATGCAGTTTGTTTTTCTCGCCGGTGATAGCGTCGTACGCGCACGCCGGTACGCAGGCAGTGCAGCCATTACAATTGTCCAGAATGTCATACCGAATTAGTTCCTTGCAGACACCCGCCGGGCACTTTTTGTCGCGGATATGTGTCAGGAACTCATCTCGGAAATATCTCAGCGTACTCAGGAGCGGATTCGGTCCCGATGTGCCCAGTCCGCAGAGAGAAGCGCTGATCACGGTTCGCGACAGAGTTTCCATTTTCTCAAGGTCAGCTTCTTCGGCACGGCCCTCACATACTTTTTCAGTCAACTTGAGCAATTGGAATAGTCCCTCACGACAGGGTACGCATTTGCCGCAGGATTCATCGACTAAAAATGACAGGAAATAACGAGCCAGGTCAACCATACAGGTGCGATCATCCATGACAATCATTCCGCCGGAACCCATCATCGAACCAACTTCGGTCAGGCTGTCGAAATCGACGGGCAGATCAAGTTGTTCGGCCGGAATGCATCCTCCCGAGGGGCCGCCGGTCTGTACCGCTTTGAAGGGTCGGTCATCAATTATTCCCCCGCCGATATCATAAATGATCTCGCGCAGAGTGATTCCCATTGGTACTTCAATCAGTCCGGTGTTACGGACTTTGCCGACGAGTGAGAACGCTTTCGTGCCAGTAGACTTTTTGGTTCCAAGCGAAGCAAAGTGCTTGGCCCCTTTATTGATGATATATGGGACATTGGCGAAAGTCTCTACGTTGTTAAGCACCGTTGGTTTGTCATGAAACCCTTTTATAACCGAGCGAACATATTTTGCTCTTGGCTCGCCGACCTCGCCCGCCACTGACCTCATCAAGGCGGATGATTCACCACAGACAAACGCTCCGGCGCCACGATTTATTTGCAACTGAAACGAGAAATCACTGCCGAGAATATTATCTCCGAGCAGTCCCAGTTCTTCGGCCTGCTCTATCGCTCTCTGAAGATTTACCACCGCCAGTGGGTATTCTTCGCGGACATAAATATATCCCTGATTTGATCCGACAGCGAAAGCTGCTATTATCATTCCCTCCAGTACCACATGGGGATCGCCTTCCATGATAGAACGATCCATGAACGCGCCGGGGTCACCTTCGTCACCGTTGCAAATTACGTAACGGGGTTTATCATC
>JAUXBO010000044.1 GCA_030619345.1 Candidatus Zixiibacteriota bacterium
CAGCCAACGCCCCGAGGAACATCAGGCCAAAGAATCCAAAGGCTACAACCATCGCTCCGATGATCAGCACTGCTGCGATAATGTCACGTTTTTTTGCCAATTTACAAGTATCCTTACTTCGTGACTGTGTCACTTCGTAAATATTTTCAGTTCAGCGCCTACGCGCAATTGGTCCGGGTTGGTCAATCCATTGTTGGCCATGATACGGGTGATGTTCGTACCGTACCTCTGGGCGATCCTGCTCAAAGTGTCTCCCCGGCGCACTCGATGCACCACATACTTTTTGGAACTGCTGCCGGTTATATTTAGAACCTGGCCGGGATAAATGCGACTGGAACCGCCCAGTCCGTTTAGCCTTCTTATTTTCCCGGTAGTGGTACCGTACTGACGGGCCAGTTCCCAGAGGGTATCACCGGCACGAACCTTGTGCTTGGTTGTCTTGGTACCGCCGGAAGCAGTCGACTTTGAGGAACCCTTTGATGGCGCTGAGGCATATGTCTTTTTGCTTGATGTACTCTTCTGCTTGAGTTTGGTGGCCGAAGATGGAATTTTTAGTTTCTGCCCGACATAAATCCGCGAACCTTTTTCGATATAGTTTATCGCACGCAGGGCCGAGACAGTCGTACCAAATGCCCTGGCAATGTCCCAGGGAGTATCACCGGCACGTACAACGTAGAGAGAGTTTGATGCTTTGTAAGTATCATAGTCTTTGCGGTTGCGACCACTCTTGTAGTCCGAATCAAGAGGGACCGGGACGATTATGTCTTTTCCGGCGTAAATACGAGAACGACGCGAGAGATTATTGGCTGCAAAAATTGCATACTGCGAAACCCCATATTTGGCCGCGATGGTGCTGACCGTTTCCCCCCTGCGGATACGGTGACGCACCCAACTGGTCTCTTTTGGTGAGGGCATGTTGTCGTAGGCGGCAAAGAACTTTTTGGTCAGTCCCTTGGGGACCTTCAGAGTGTATTTCTTTTTGTTCGGTGGGGTGTACCGACGAAGCAACTCGGGGTTGAGTGTCTTCAGTTCGCTCTCCTTGCAACCTATTTCTTCAGCCACAATACGCAGATCAAGACAGCGGTTGATCTCGACTTCATCCCAGACTATTTCCGGTTCGTGAACAATATTCTCAAAACCATACTTCTGGGGGTCTTTCGCGATAATGGTAGCCGCCATAATGAGCGGCACATAGTCCATGGTCTGACGCTTAAGTTTCAGTTTCCAGAAATCGCGGGTCCCCTGCTTTTTGATAGTTCTGCGGACGCGACCAGGACCTCCGTTGTAAGCGGCCATAGCCAGGTCCCAGGACCCGAATTGCTCGTAGAGGTCTTTGAGAAAGCGGGCGGCGGCATGCGTGGATTTGATTGGGTCCTTGCGCTCATCCATCCACCAGTCCCGATTGAGTTTGTACATTCTGCCAGTGGAAGCAATGAACTGCCACAATCCCATCGCCCGCGCCCAGGAATAAGCGTGTGGGTTATAACCGGATTCTACCAGGGACAGATAGATGAGGTCCTCGGGCATTCCGTATTGCCGGAGAATCTTGCGCATCATCGGTGTATATTTTTGTGACCGGCGCAGGTACTTTTTGAACGCCTCTTTTGCCACCGTTTGAAAATAAACTATCGAATTCTTGACACGATCGTTCATAACGATCGGAATGTCATAAGCTATTGGAAGTTCGCGCGATTGAAAAACAAGCATTGTATCCGAATCGAGATTCTGAATCATGTCACCAAATCTCTCGATAATTACCGATGAAGAAACATCATCAGTGAGCGCGCCCAGCGAGCGAAGAGCCACGCGGTAATCGGATACTATATTCTCCAGCAACTCAGTGTACTTGACTGCTTCGGGAGTAATGACCGAGTCGGTTTCGACATCGAGCGGGGCCATAATATGCAGAGATTTTTCAAAGTAGTACTGAGCTTCCTCCCAACTCGCTTCTCGGTTGGCAATTACGCCCATAGCGTGGTATTCTTCGGCCAAATCAAACTGACGCCAAATGTAATCATCCACGGCTGAGGCAGAGCCATCCAGATCCGTCATTGAGAGACGGTACTCGGCATCTGTTCCATTTGAGTTGGACCGGGTATTTGGTGAAGTCTCGGCAGGAATTCGTTTTTCACGCTTAGTCGGTGTCTCGGTGTCAATATCATCTCGAATTTCACGTGAGATTTCGTCGGTAGTCGAAGCGTACTTTTTCTGTGATTCAGAACCTGTAGCCTCGACCGTGCCTTTGCCTGCGTCTGCTGAAGCGGATTTGCTCTTGTCTTCGCTCGTATCATCAGAGGAAGGACTTGAGTACACTCCCGGGGATGACATGCTCTTACTTCCGCCGCACCCAATCAGCAGAAGCAGGGTCAATAATGCTGTAATAATTTGAATCTGTCGCATTTTCCTCGATATTTGGCAATTTCTATTCATAGGAGTCTATTATCGGATTTTCAGCAGTTTTCCTTAACTATTTGGTAACCAATCCATTATCGCAACAAGAAAGCGGGAGAGGTCTTTTGAGTCAACTATTTTCATTCTTTAAACAAGCTAAAGTCCCTTTTGGAGTAATACGTCTAACAAGGCCTGTTCGTTCGGATAAAAATGCGAGTCTGTCTGGCGCCTGAACCAGGTGATTTGTCTCTTGGCATAGCGGCGACTATTCTGTTTGATCATACTCACGGCCTCTTCAAACGATAAACTGCCATCTTGCCAGGCAAGCAGTTCCTGGTAGCCTATTACGTTCGCCTTGCGCAAGGCATCTAATTGGCCACTATCTATCAGCGCCTGTAATTCCCGTACCAGTCCCTCATCGATCATGCGGTCGACTCGCTGGTTGATCCGCTCGTATAACTCTTCGCGCTCGGGGATAAGACAATGGAAATCGAATTCAAAATCCGCTTTGCGATAGGCACCAGACAGGATCAATTCTGATTTTGGCCGACCGGTCAACTCAAAAATCTCCAGCGCCCGAATAATCCGCGGTTTGTTATTTGGATGGACTTTGTCAGCTTCAACCGGATCGATCTCGCTCAGCCTCTGGTGCATACGCTCAGCGCCCAGTTGTTCCATCTCCATTTCCAGCTTCTCACGGATTTTCGAGTCCCCCTTCTCGACTTCAACGACGCCCTGCGACAGCGCCTTCAGGTACAGCCCAGTACCTCCTACAACAAGCGGTACTCTTCCCCGCTCCAGTATGCTGCTGATTGCTTTGGTGGCGTCGTCAATGAACCTGAAAGCGGTATATCTTTCACCCGGTTCGATTATGTCAATAAGATGGAACGGTACTTTCTCTCTTTCTTGCCGCGAAGGTTTGGCGGTGCCAATATCAAGCTGTTTGATAATTTGGCGCGAGTCAGCCGAAACAATATCCACCGGTACTGTTTTTGAGAGTTCGAGCGCTACGGAAGTTTTGCCCGAGGCGGTAGGGCCGCAGATGACTATCAGGCGATTCGGATCAGGCACGGCCAAATTGCTTGTCAAGATCGTCTCGGGACAGTTTTATGAAAGTCGGTCGGCCATGCGGACAGGCGTAACAGTTCTCGCATTGCAGCAATGACTCGATAAGAAACTCAGCTTCACGATCTTTAAGTCGATCACCAGACATTACGGCTGCCCGACAGGCCATCGATTGAGCCATCGCCTTTTTCAAATCGAGTCCGGACTTTCGCAGAGATGCAAAATCATCGATAATATTGAGCAGAATTTTTTCTGGCGATTTCTTGCTAAGTATAACTGGTACCGCCTCAACATTGACCATTGTGCCGCCAAATTCAGATATGGTAAAGCCGGAGTTGTTGAACAGGTCGGCAGCTTCCACGTACACGGCCATCTGTGTGGGTGAAAGTTCCACCTGAACCGGGAACAGGAGTTGCTGCCCATTAACTGATTGTTCGTCAACACGACGCAGCATCTCTTCATAGAGGACTCTCTCATGAGCCGTATGCTGGTCGACTATATAGAGATCGGTGCCGACCTGAAGAATCAAATAGAGATTTGAAAAGCGACCAATAAACCGGAAGCCATCGGTTGGTCCAGGCGACGGCGTCGCCCTTTTGTCCGAAACTGCGCCGTGACCATCGTCTTCGACTATTTCGCCAGTTTCCTTATTGACGGAGAATGTTTCCGTTTCAGAATAGGAACCGGGCGAAGAAACAGTGGGAGCGGGATTTTCAAAAAGCTGCTTGAAAAACTGATGGTTGACCTGCTGCGGCGCACCAATACCGCTGATTCTGCCGCCATGCGTTGTTGGACCCAACGGCGCGGACATCGAACCCGGTGCACGACCACCGGTGGCGGATTTGAAGGTGGGGATAATACCGTCACTTCGCAGCGCTTCTTTGACAGCCCGATGGATCAGATCATGAATCTCCCGTTCAGCAGCCAGACGGACTTCTATTTTGGTCGGATGTACGTTGACATCGACTTCAGCGGGGTCCACTTTGATATGAATGGCTCCAACGGGGAATTTTCGTGACGGCAGAAGCTCACCATAACCGGACATAACGCCATGCGCCAGAGTTGGTGATTGAATGAAACGATTATTGATAAACAGGTAGAGCGATTGCCGATTGTTCACGGCAATCTGGGGCGGCCCAACAAGACCCTCAATAGTCGCCTGTTCACCCTCAAACTGGACAGGGAGAAACCGCTCACGTGGAGCGAGAACCGAGGCCACTCTATCGGCGGACGTCTGCTCGGCTGGCAGCGAGAAAATCTTACGGCCATTGAGCGAGTAACTAAAGCCGATGTCCGGTCTACCCAACGCCAGGGCAGAAGCAATTCTGGAAATGTGACGAGCTTCGGTGGCTTCGGATTTCAAAAACTTACGTCTGGCCGGGGTGTTGTAGAACAAGTTCTTGATTTCTACCTGAGTTCCCACCGGTGCGGCGGTTGGCTGCACGCCCTGTAGAACACCGCCTTCTATCACAATTTCCTGACCGACATCGGCGTCGGATGTCCGCGACACCATGCGAAATTGGGCGACTGATGCAATCGACGGCAGCGCTTCCCCACGGAACCCGTAGGATGAGAGGTCGTTAAGATCATCAAAGCCGCTGATCTTGGAGGTAGCGTGACGGGAGAAGGCGATTTCAATCTGATCAGCATCAATGCCACAACCATTGTCTATGATCTTGATAAGTGAGGCACCCGATTTTTCGATGACAATGTCTATTCGGTCAGCGCCGGCATCAATAGAGTTTTCAACCAGCTCTTTAACAACCGCTGCCGGGCGTTCGACAACCTCTCCGGCGGCGATTTTGTTGACTACCTGTTTTGGCAGCGGGCGAATCCACCGTTTGATCTGTTTGTTGTCTGCCTGGGTACTCAATTCAGGTCATCCTTGAACTGGCGTAGCGCGGCAAGCGCATCCATCGGGGTCATATTATCCAGATCCATTCCGGTTATCTGTTTTTCAATCTCCGACGGTTGAGGGTCGAAAAAAGTTGGCTGGCTTTTCTCAAGGTAGATCCCCTTGCCGATCTCGCTTTGATTGAACTTGCCGGACTCCAGCAATTTCAGAATCTGGTTGGCGCGAGTTATCGCCGGTCGCGGAAGACCCGCCAATTTGGCAACTTCGATTCCATACGAGTCGTCACAGCCGCCGGGGATTATCTGATGCAGGAAAATTACCGAGTTCTCCCACTTTTTCACCGCCACCTGGTAATTGGTAATTTTTGGGTGTCGTTCGGCCATACCGGTCAGCTCGTGATAATGGGTGGCAAAAAGTGTGCGGCAGTTTACTTTCTCATCGATGTATTCCACTACCGCCCAGGCAATCGACATACCGTCAAACGTCGAAGTTCCCCGGCCTACTTCATCCAGCAGAACCAGTGAATGATCGGTTGCGTTATGCAGAATATTGGCCGTCTCTACCATTTCGACCAAAAACGTCGACTGACCGCGAGCCAGATTATCAAGGGCGCCAACCCGTGTGAAGACCCGGTCGACGAGTCCCAGCTCGACTTTGTCCGCCGGGACGTAGGACCCTATCTGGGCCATAATCACGATCAGCCCAATCTGCCGAAGGTAAGTTGATTTGCCCGACATGTTGGGTCCGGTCAGAATATGGATGCGGTCACGATCTGCTGAAAAAGTAACATCGTTGGCAACAAACGAACCGGTGGGCAGTACCTGCTCAATCACCGGATGGCGGCCATTAACGATCTCCAAACGGTCGTCATCGAAAATTTCCGGTCGACAGTAACCGCCATCAACGGCCAGATCGGCGAGAGCCGAGACCAAGTCTATTTCCGCCAGTAGCCGTCCGGTATGCAAAATATCGGCCATGTGGCCTGACAAAAAACCGACTAAGTCTTGAAATAGTTTTGTTTCCAGAGCGAATATTTTTTCCTCAGCCGATAGGATCAAGTCTTCTTTTTCTTTTAGCTCGGGAGTTATGAATCGCTCGGCGTTGATGAGCGTCTGCTTCCTGATATACTCTTCCGGAACTTTGGATGACTGGAGCCGACTGACTTCAATATAGTAACCAAAGACTTTGTTGAATCCAACCTTCAAGGTACTAATACCGGTTCGCTCACGCTCTGTCTTCTGCAGCGATCCGATATACCGTCGGGCATCGCGGATAGAGTCGTTGAGTTCATCCAGGTCCGGCGAAAAGCCCGTCCTGAAAATGCTCCCCTTAACGGACGTTATGGGTGGCTCATCGACCAGTGCCTCTCTTAGTCGGGCGACAATCTCACTCCCAGTTGGAATAGTCGAGGCAATCTGGGTCAGGTGCGGCGAGTGTGACCGGATCAATATCTGCTGTAGTTCATCGCTGAGCTGCATAGCCTGCCCGATGGCCGCCGCTTGTCTTGGGTTGAGTTTACCGATTCCGAGCCGACCAGCCAGTTTTTCAAGATCAGGGAGTTTTTGTGTGACGCTCCTGATATCAAAACAGAGATCGCGGTTTCGAATGAGTTCCGTGACACCCGACAATCGTCGTTCAACCGGAAGCCGTGTTTTGAAGGGGTGCAGAATCGACTGACGGAGTTTTCGCGCACCTGCTGCCGTCGAACATCGATTCATAACTTCAAAGAGTGTGTTCTCTTCGGTAGCCGTTGATATACTCGTGACTAACTCCAGGTTCCTGACGGTGCTGTAGTCAAGGGTCATCTGTTCGGAGTCATCAAATCTTGACAGTCGCTGGATGTGATCTAATTGCGACCTCTGATTCTCTTTCAAATAACGCAGAATAGCGCCTGCGGCTATGACTCCTCCACGACAATCCTGCACCCCAAATCCATCCAGAGTTCCCGTTCCAAACAGTTCGTTAAGATCCCGCTCCGCGCCGTGCTGGTCAAAATTCCATTCACCAAATTTAGTCATTCGCATATCGGACCGACTCAATGAGATTAAATCTGAGATTGTCTCGAAGCTGCCGTTCTCGGGACAGAGTATTTCCGATGGCTCAAGCACTCTCAGGCGTTCGGCCACATCGACAGCGCTTCCTTCATCGACAATGAACGAACCGGTGGACAAATCAAGCGCTGCCAGTCCCAGTTTTTTTCCGGCTGAGAGAATCAGGGCAGCAAGACAAAGAGACTCTGACTGCATCTCGGGAGTATCGATCGTTGCCGTTCCCGGCGTGAGAATCTCAACTACTTCCCTTTTCACCAGCCCTTTCGCTTTTCGTGGGTCTTCTACCTGCTCCACGATTACCACTTTTTCGCCATGTTTTAGAAGCTTGGCCAGGTATTTGTCGGCCGAATGATGAGGCATGCCAGCCAGAGGAATCTTCTCGGAGTCACCATGTGATCTTGTTGTCAGGGTGATACCCAGAATTGGAGCCGCTTTTACAGCGTCTTCTCCAAACATCTCATAGAAATCCCCCATGCGAAAAAACAGAATTTTGTCCGGATGTTCTCTCTTTATATCGTAGAACTGCCGCATGAGCGGCGTCTGCTCTGACTTCTTATCCGACTTGATTGTCATCGCGCCACAACTTGAAAGAGCTCCCCATGATGAGATTCGAGTTTGTTCTTGAATCGCTGTGCTTCGGAGTATGTCTTGAATTTACCGATGTAAACAACATGGTATTTAATGCCGGAGATAATCTTATTCGTAATCTGGACTTTCTTGTCGTATGATTTAAATTTCTCCGACATTCGTTTCGCGTTTTTCTTTTCCGAAAAGACACCAAGCTGCACTGAATAATACGTTCCTGTTAACTGCTCGGCCCGACTATCATCAACGTCTGTGGTACTGACCCCCATCATGCGGTCGATAGTGCTGGCTAATCCGATGGCGCTGGGATATCCCTCACGCAGCAGGTTGTAGTAAAAAACCGCATCGTCGGTACGCGAAGAAGAGATGGCATCATTAGCAAGAATATAAAGGGCCTGGGGTACGGCCGGACCGCGCTTGCCCCGGGAAAGAGAACGAAGGAGCTTCCGCGCTCCAACTTTTTTATTAAACTCCATCATCGTCCGCGCTTTGTCGACCTCACCAGATTCTGCTTCGTTCCCCTTGGGGTGCATCAACAGATACTTGTCAATCGTTCGGATAGCTGTGTCGTAGTTGCCATCGAGTTGGGACATCAACGCCGAATAGCGAGTGATTTGTCCTATGTACCGACCGGCTTCCCACCTTAATTTGTACAGCTTAATAAGCTCCCTTAATGGCTTGTAATCTCCCTTTATCATGTAAAACTGGGTCAAGCGATAGTAGATATCTTCTCTGTAAACTGCCGAAACAGAAGCTGTTAAAGAAGCTTCCATGAGCCGTGAAGCCTGATTAGCGTCCGGCTCCAGGAGAGCCGCAAAATATAATTGGTCACCGTCACGCGATGCGGCGGTTGACAGTTTCGACAGGCTGTCTGATGCCTGCTTAAGCCGTCCCTCAAAAATCATCGTATAGATTGATTCTGCGCCGACCGTCGATGAAAAAACCGCAGACAAGAAGGCGACTATTAGAATTTGTCGTTTCATATGAGTAACGCCAGATGATTGTTTTGTTAACTGCTGCCGATTAGACTAGCCGGGTTGCCCGATTTCTTAGCAGAGACAATACTCTCATTTCTTCTCAAGAGCAGACGCACTGATTCGGACAGTCGCTTGGTGTCCCCCGTTTCCAAATGCAGCCGCATAAGTTCCAATATGAGGATCGCGTCCGTAGAAAACTGATCCACCAGTTGCGTCATAATATTAATCGAAATCTCAAGCTCACCCTTCTTCTCATGAAAAAGAGCCAGGGTCAGACGAGCCGCCCGGTTATCCGGCGAATGAGTTAGTATCTGTTCGCAAATATCGGCAATATCACCAAAGCGTCCGAGATCGAACAAACCTTTCTTCAAACGATCAATCACCTGATGTCCCTCACCCGGAACAGTTTCTATCAGCTTATTCCAGAAATTAACAGCGTCTTCCCGCCTATCTTCCTGGGAGTAAGAATCACCCATAGCGAGATATGCCTCGACCAAAGTCGGATCTAGTCCCAGCGCTTCTTTGAACAATACCCTGGCCTTATGATACTCGCGCTGACGATAAAGTTTCATCCCCATCTGGTACTTGAAACCGGCCAGTGGCTTCTTGCTTTTGTTGGAATCCAGCTTTAGCAGGGCTACGGCTGAGTCGTAGGCCTCATCCCACTTTTGCATATCCTGTTGAATTTTCAGGAGATTTGAATAGACCCAGTTCCCACCAATCTTCAATGAGGCCGCTTCCTTAAGAGCCGCCTCGGCCATATCAAAATCCTTCAAGTCATAATAGTCATAGTACAATTGCCGCAGTATTTCATATTTTGTAGCCGGACTCAGGCCACCCCGAATTGTTAAATCCTTATGCACCTGAAGGGCTCGTTGCGGTTGCTTGTTGTCCCGCAATATTTTCCCCAGCCGAAGGTACGCATCAATATTGGTGCTGTCCTCCGCTACAACCTGACGGAGTTTCCCGAATGCAGACTCTTGTCGATCGTCCAGAAGATCCTGGAGCGCTTCGACATAAAGCTGAGAATCTTTCTTTTTCTCTGTGCGCAAATAACGGTCGTAAATGAGGAAAACAGACATAACGACCACAAAAAGCGTCAAGAATCCCAGTACATACTCAACCATCAGAGCGTTCCCTGATCAAAAGATGATTTTATTTTCCTCTGAGATTCATCAACACCGGCCAGCAAATCGGCCGACTCTTCGATTGGTCGGTTGCGCAGCACCGTGACCTCGCTTTCGAGCGCACGAACTCTTTTTCGCATCGACCTCAACTGTACCGACAAACGAATGTACACCGAGATAAACAACGAAAGCGAAACTATCATGCCGCCTACAAAGGCCCAGAAAACTACCGTAATCATCGGGACTCCGGTATAGCTGACATAGATCAGGTTCACATCGACTTCGTTACCGGGACCGATATTGTAAAAGGCAAACGCAACAACGCAGACAATTACCAGTAGAGCCAAAGTTGCTCTAATTATCCACATACGACCTCCATCGAACGTAGTATTGTCGTTCCGGAAAGTTTTGTAGGATATACATCAATTATCAATCGGCATCCTTCCAATCGATAGTACTAATCATCTGACCGATCTCGGCCATATTGGTTTCGAAGTAATTCCATTCGCAAATCATATGTATAACACATATCTGTTTGCCATTTTTTATGGCGACAATATACCCGCCGTAGTCACCGGGCTGTGTTATCACCGCAGCGTCTGTGATCGACTTCACAATTTCCTTGCGGTAGCCCACCTTACCAACCCAGGACATAGCTTTTTTACCGTTAATGTTCAAAGCTCGTTTTTTTCGCGTTATCAATTTTTCCCGAATGTCGCCTCTTTCGGAAATATTGTTGATCAAGATTTCACATTCTTTGCGAAGTTCTTTCTTCTGCTTTGACTGAAAACTGGGTGAAATGAGCGAATCAATGAACTCAAACGGAGACTTCGACGTGGTATCAATCCACAGGGCGATTCGCGGAATCATCGTGTATTCGGGTACATCAGAATAGGCCGGTGGAATCGCGTAGTTCTTCTTGACGAGTACGAACCGAAAATTGTCGCCCGCTTTGCGCAACGAGTACTTCCAGTCTTCATTGAATTTCATCGTGAAATCATACTTCACGTCGGTGTAGACCAAGTCTTTGACAGACCCGGTTTTTTTCTTTTTCGGCCGGGCACCAATGACCGGTACAATTAGAAGCACAGACATCAGTAAGACGATATATTTCTTCATGTTACCTCCGAGACACCTTTCCACTATAGCAATTATATAAGTTTTATCTTTATACTATGGTAGTCAAGGATTAAATGCAAAAAATGGCC
>JAUXBO010000126.1 GCA_030619345.1 Candidatus Zixiibacteriota bacterium
GACTTCTGGCAGATCAAAAGAGAAGATTTGTCAGTACAAGAGCAGAAACTAACGATTCTTTCAACCATTCAACGCGATGCTCGCGATCCATATCATCTTCTTGAACTGCTTGATCTGGCTCTGAAAGAAATTATAACGCATCTTCCTGAGACATCGGGGATGCTGTTCTTGATAAATCGCAAGAGCCGTCAATTCGTGCTGGCTGCCAGTGGTGGTTTGACACGGGAGGAGACGGCATCATACGAACGATATCCGTATCAGCGTAATACGCTTAGTCAGGCAATCGAAATCGGTGAAGCAACTATCACGGGCAGCTTTGATCCTCCAACGCCAAGTAGCGAGGAGATTGAATCCCGGTTTAAGTGCTGTCTCATGCTTCCGCTTATTTCCGGTGCGGAGCGAATAGGCGGGCTTGTACTGCTATCAGAAAACAGCAATCAGTTCGGCAATTCAGAGGTCAAATATCTCGGTCCGGTGGCCGAATGGCTGGCCGAGAAAATCAAAACCTCCCGACTTACCCGGGAACTGGGCCGTATACGGCAAGAATCTCAATCGGCAGTACAAAATCGTTCGGAGATGCTGGAAAGACTGCATGGTGCTGTTAAGGCTAAGACAGAGCGTGATCCGATTGGTGGATTCTGCAAGCAACTGGTTGGTGTGGTAGAGTCAAGCTCGGTTCATTTGTGTCGGTTGTCCGGAGGAACGATCCAGTTTCTGGGCGGCAGTGAGCCTCTGTTGGATTTGTCCGAGAACTATCAAACTGCGCTGGTGGATGCGATAGGAAAAAACAAGCCGTTGATCGTAAATCAGGAAGTTATCGATGAGGGCGGCCAATCACATGTGTCGGTTTCGTCGCTGATTTTCCCCGTTGAGAACTCTGCTCAGCCGACAGCGCTTTTGCTCAGAAAAGAATCTACGCCATTTAAGGTGAGTGAAGAGCATTTGAGTGAACTTGAATTATTTTCGCACCTTGTTGAGCTTCTCCTGTTTTTGCAGGAGAGTAATCGGACCAGTCTTGTTCGCCGCCAGGGATTTGAACAGATCATTCAATTGCTTCAAATAAAGAAGATCGAACCTTTTACGAGAAACTCCAATCAACTCCGCGACTCACTGAAGGCCGTTTTACCGCAAGGATCCAACGTACTGATTTTTGCCAGAGAGGAAGATGGCTCGTTTGTATCGGTGCCATCGTCCGGTGCGGCTGAAGACCAAATTACTATCGGAGCAGGAGAAGGTTCGATCGGCAAGGTGTTAGTGGATCTGAGACCTGATTATGCTGCTGGCAGAAACAAGGTCGACCTCATGATCGCATCTTTTGCACCTCCGATACAGGACTCGCTTCGCAAGTTGTCCGGTGAACAGGAAATACCTCAGTTCGCAGCAACCCTTCCCGTCATGAAATTTGACCGCTTGATTGGGATTGTTATCCTGTTTAGTCGCGAATCAGACGAATCACGCCAGCAGGAACTGGAACGACTGGTAACACTGGCTATCGGCATGTACAATGTCGGACAGACGGTGAACCATCTCAATTCAGTTGCCAGGCATCAGGAAGTGGACCGCTCCTGTGTTTCTGGTTCGGCAGAGATCATCAACGAGATCAATAATCGTCTGGCTTCAATTATCGGTCAGGCGGAGCTTGCGGCTGGGGAAGAGTCTGTTTCGGGTGAAATTCGTCAGAAGTTCATGGCGATTGTAGCTGAATCAGAACGAACTGCCGAGTATGTCCGAGAGTTCTTGACCGGAAATGAGTCAACAAAACAGACAGCGGGCGACTCCGCCGGTGCCCGTCAGTCTCTTGGTACTGTCATTGCTGCCGCCCTTGATAGTTGGAGAATCAGTGATAATCTATACATGATCGATGGACGTCCTCGGGAGATTGGCTGCAAAATCGAAGACGGTACGAGTGAATTACAGTTGAGAGGAAACTCGGCAAATCTTTTTGAAGGAGCAATCACGCATTTCGCTGACTTGGTACAGGATGACGAAGTCATATCCATTGAAACGTACACCGAATCCGATTATCTCTATCTTGATATTTCACGCCACCGCAAAAATTTCCCTTCGGTGGACAGGGTTGCCAGGTTTGGCTTGTACCAGGTCCCTTCTGAAGTGCTAAAGAATAGACCCCGCGAAAGCTATCTGGTTAATCTCTCTGACGACTGCGCTTATTCGTTCGATCGCTATGCAGACCTTCCATCGTACATCTCGTTCAGAATCCCTCTGGGGCAGCCAATTGACTCTAATTTGCCTTTGGCGGGTGGAAACATAAACGTTCTGGCTGTCGATGATCAGCCATTAATACTTGACCTGCTAAAAGCCATGTGTCAGTCAATGGAGTACCACATAGAAACTGCCACCAACGGCGATCACGCTATCGAGTTGGCCAGAAAACATGAATTTGATATTGTCTTGACCGATCTGGCCATGCCTGGATTATCGGGACTTGAAACTGCTCGTAAGATTCGCCAACTCCAGCCAAATACGCCCATAATCCTGCTGACCGGCTGGGAGGCCACCCTTGAGCAGTCAGAACTGGACAAGGCTGGTATTACAGAGGTTCTTTACAAACCTTTCCGAATAGAGCAGTTGACAGAGCTTATCCGCAAGCAAATAAGCGAAAAATCGCACTCCTGAACGCACTTTTTTCATCTGACGTTAAACCTTTCGTCACCTTTTCCGATACTACCAACAGGCTTATTGTGAGGTATTTACGTGGATAAGATACACATTATTGAAGAATTACAGCGAAGTAAACAGATACTCTCTTTGCCTCAGGTACTGGCGAAAATTCTGGAAGAGGTCGGCAAAGAGGATTTCTCGGCAGATATGTTGTCGAGGATCATTCTCCAGGACCCGTCGTTAACAGGCAAAATCCTGAAGTTAGCAAATTCACCCGCTTATCAACGGATGACAGAAATTACCACCGTTCAGCAGGCCGTGGCCATGCTGGGCGTTACCACAGTAAAATGCCTGGCTCTCTCAAGTTCTATCTTCCATCCTGAGACTATAGCTGCCGAGACCGGTTTAGACCCTAGGGAGTTTTTTGCCTACATCCTGTCAATTGCTGCCGCCTCTGACAAAGTCGCTCGGGCAGTTGGGATCAAAGCGCCTGAAGAAGCTATGGTCGCCGGTCTTCTGACTGATATTGGGTCTGTCTATTTTCTCCACCACTACCCCAAGGAATATCGCAAAGTCCTCGCGCTTACTCGTAAAGGAATGCCTATTACCGATGCGGAAATCCGAGTGTTTGGTATCGACCACTGCGAAGTAGGAGCGAAGATCGCAGCGACCTGGAAACTACCTGAGTTTGTTGAAAAATCAATTGCCAGCCACCATAACATGAGTGAAATCGATCAATCCGACAAGCTGTCCAATTGCGTGAAATTAGCAGCTTTGCTCACTGTCGATAATTTCACCGGCTATCAGCAGCCACTGGAAGAACGATTGGCACAGATCGGACAGGTAAGTGAGGCGCTGTCGCTGAGCAAGTCAGAAGTTGATGAGGTCTGTTTCTCCCTTCTCGCTGGATCTGTAGAAATGGCCGAGTATCTGGGGGTCGATGTCGGCGACTATGAGACAATACTCATCAAAGCTAACCAGGAAATATGGAGTTCATATCTTACTATTGAGAACCTTTTCAAAGAACGTCAGGAATTGAGCCAGAAGCTTCTCAAGGAGGAAAGGGAAAAAGGGGCGATTCAATCAAAGAATGTAGCTATGGCAACTCTTTCGCACTACCTCAATAACGCTGCTATGGCAGTCTATGGAAGATCTCAGATTATGCGCCTTCTGGCGAACAGTGGCAAGAACGATAAGCTTCTGGAACAGTTGCCGGATACGCTTGATGTGATCGACCGGGCGGTTATGAAGATTGTTGCCGTATTGGAAGAAATGCGCGAAGTTTCTCCGATCGACGATGAGTCGTTCTACAATGTGTCAAAGGCCTTGAATCTCGATGACAAACTTGCCCAGCGCTTGGATGATATGAACGAAAGTAAGAAGTGGAACCTGGAAGTTACTGAGCATCAGACGCCCTAGTTTCTGATCTGTTGACCTGACTGCCTATCTGATGTAGATTATTCAGATGCTTAGATACCTTACCTCCGGAGAATCACACGGCCCACAATTGACAGCAATTGTAGATGGCCTTCCATCCGGACTACGGATCAATCTGGACAGCCTCAATTTCCAACTGGCCCGCAGGCAAAAAGGGTACGGGAGAGGCGGCCGGATGAAAATTGAATCCGACAAAGCTCTAATCAAGTCAGGTCTCCGGGCCGGATTTACACTTGGCGGACCTATCACGCTTGTTAACGAAAACAAGGACTGGGATAATTGGACTTCGATTATGGATCCAGTCAATCCGATTGCGGATGATTTGGGGCTTAAGGAGAAGCGGCTGGCGTTCGAGACGACCAAACCCCGCCCCGGTCATGCCGACCTCCCCGGTGGCGTTAAGTGGAATCATCATGATCTGCGAAATGTTCTTGAGCGGGCCTCAGCCCGTGAAACAGCTGCTCGGGTTGCAGCCGGCAGCCTGGCTCGACAGTTTCTGGAATATTTCAATGTTCAGTTTGCCGCTCATGTTGTTGCTATTGGCAACGTGACTCTCTCGGTAGCAATAGATTACTCTGACTTAGGGGCATTGGCAGATTTGGCCGAGAAATCGGAAGTCCGTTGTGTTGACCCGGAGACATCGGCGGCCATGATAGAACAAATCAAGTTGGTCCAAAAAGAGCGCGACTCCCTGGGCGGAATTGTCGAACTTATTGTGCGCGGACTTCCCATAGGCCTGGGTGGCTTGTCCCAATGGTCGGATCGACTCGACGGAATTCTGGCTCAGGCACTGATGTCGATACAATCGGTCAAAGGGGTTGAAATTGGGCTTGGATTTGAATCATCTCGTCGTCGTGGCTCCGAAGTTCACGACGAAATTTTCTACGATGAGTCAGGTGACCCCGCACGCAAAAAGTTTTTCCGTAATACGAACAATGCCGGTGGTCTTGAGGGAGGGATAACCAACGGGGAAGACCTGGTTATAAAAATTGCTAATAAACCAATTTCAACTCTCAATCGACCTCTCAAGACTGTTGACGTGAGCACCAAGAAGCCAGCCGAAGCAATGGTCGAGCGAACCGACAATTGTATTGTTCCGGCGCTTGGCGTGGTCTGTGAGGCCGCAATTGCCCCGGTACTTGCCGAGGCCTTTATGTCCAAATTCGGCTCCGACAATATGGTCGAGATTGAGCGAAATTATAAGGCCTTTCTCGATTCTGAATACTAATCCTACGTCTTAGCTTCGACAGATATTCCCTGTTCGGTAATCATTGCGAAAGCGATTCTGATGTCTTACCTTGAAAAAAACCAGGAGGCATCAATGCAATTTTCTGTTCTGACCGGCAAGCCGGAAACAATCACAGCCGACACACTCGTAATATTCGTAAGCCAATTTAGCAAGATAAGTGACAGTTTGCTCAAGCAGATCGACAAGGCCAGCGGTTCCGGGCTGTCGACCATGCTCAATGCCGGACAGTTTGAAGGCAAGAGTAACCAGACAGTGGAGCTGTTCGGTTTGGAAGGATTCATGTCGCCACGTCTCATTCTGGTTGGCATGGGACAGCGACCGGCTTCCGATTTTGATAAGTTCCGACAGGCAGCAGGCACGATCGCGAAATTGCAGGGATTTAGAAAATCAGATTCGGTTCTGTTTCATCTCGGAAATGTCAAATCTCCCGAGTCTTTTCAGGCGGTTGTCGAAGGCTGCATGCTGGGTGGATACAAATTCCTGCAATACAAAGGGGACAGCGATAGTCAGACAGTCGAGCTTCCCTCATCGTTTACATTTGTAACTTCCGATTCACAGACAAAAAGAAAAGCGGACAAGGCCGTGAGTCGGGGACAGATACTCGCCGAAGGACAACTTCTGGTTCGAGATCTGGCCTCCACACCGGGGAACTACCTGACTCCAAAACTTCTCGCCGGTCGTGTCGAGAAACTCGGGAAGAAGCACAAATTCTCGGTGTCTGTCCTTGATGAAAAACAAATGGCTAAGAAAAAAATGGGCGCGCTGCTCTCCGTCTCGCGCGGTTCTACAGAGCCTGCTCGTTTTATTATTATGAAACACAACGGTGGCCACAAAGGACAAGCGCCGGTCGTTCTGGTCGGTAAGGGCGTTACATTCGACTCCGGCGGAATCTCGCTCAAGGCAGGGCTGAACATGCACGAAATGAAAGGTGACATGACCGGTGGCGCCTGTGTCATCGCTGCTTTGACAACAGCAGCAAGATTGAAACTACCGCTTAACGTGGTTGGTCTGGTTCCGGCGACCGAAAACATGCCGGCGGGAAACGCCACCAAACCGGGTGACGTGGTGACATCGCGCAAAGGGCTAACCATTGAGGTCATTAATACTGATGCCGAAGGCCGCATGATTCTCGCTGACGCGCTCGATTACGCAAATGAATTCAAGCCGCAGGCCGTTATCGATATTGCGACGTTGACAGGCGCATCGCTCTATATAATCGGATACGAAGGCGCGCCATTCTTCAGCAATAACAAAAAGCTGAAGGCGAAGATCGAATCGGCATCGAGCGCTACATCCGAGAGAGTTTGGAATATGCCGTTGTGGGATGCTTTCAGCGAAAGTATGAAATCTCCGGTGGCCGATCTCTGGAACTCCGGTGGCCGTGATGCCGGGACCTGTAAGGCGGCCTCGTTCCTGGAGTATTTTATTGGTGACTGGCCGTGGGCACATATTGATATTGCTTATGTCGATGTCGAACCAAAGGGGAGACCATACATTCCCAAAGGCGCCACCGGCATTGGCCTGCGTTTGTTGATTGAAACGCTAAGTAACTGGAAAAAACTATAGGATAATTTGGTGGGGTAGTGTCGGGTTTCTCCTTCGCTTCGCTCATCCGGAACACCGACC
>JAUXBO010000149.1 GCA_030619345.1 Candidatus Zixiibacteriota bacterium
ATTCACGATGAGGATGCCCGTGAAATGTCGGGCAGGCTTCGCGAGTATGCGGCGGATACTACTAACTCAGTACGTGAACGAGCGGCGATTGCTATCGGTAGGATTGGCGCTGTCGGCGCCGGTCAGATTCTATTTGATATGCTGAGTGATCCTTCGCATGACGTGGCCGCCTTGGCTGCCTTTGCGCTCGGTCTTACCAAAGAATCTGAATATGCCGGGCGACTACTTGATGTTGCCTATGATCTTCCCTCCGGTGTTGGGACCTGGGCGGTAATGTCGGCGGGACGTCTGGCCGATACGTCAATGACCGAGGTGATAGAAGAACTGGCTGGTTTCCTGGCGCATCCATCACCGGAAGTCCGTGAGGCTGCCTGTTATGCCATTTTCAAAAGCGGGGCAAAATCCAAAGCGAGTGAGATAATAAAACTTCTCGAGACGGAACCGGATGAACAGGTGCGCATCAAAGCGATCTATGCCTTGAGTCGCATGGGTATAGCCGATGCTCAGGGAGTTTACGAAGATTTTCTGACCGACTCCGATCCATGGGTGCGGTCATTGGCCGTTCGCGGTATTGGTCGTCTGCCCGGAGAGGATGCGGCACGGTATCTGGGCATTGCCCTAAACGACGCCGACCCGAGAGTGGTTGTGCAGGCCGTGTACGCACTGGGAAAGAAAAAAGACAGACAATCCCGAGAACTCTTAAACCGAAGATTTGCCGCCGAAGAAAGCGAAAATCTTCTGGTCCAGATGCTTCATTCGTTACAAGCCCAGGAAAACGATGGCGCCCTTGACCGGGCCGAGCATCTCCTGCTTAGCAGTGGTTTGGAAAATGTCGTAACGGCGGCGTTGAAATATATCGCTAGTATCAAAAAGGAAAGAGCGGTGGCTCTGATTGATTCGATGCTGGTTTCTCCCGGCAGTGTTGTCAAAGCTGCCTGCGCTGAGTCTTACGGACTGGTCGGGCGTGAAAATGTGGTTAAGCGACTGGCCACATTGTTCAACGATGAAGACCCCATAGTTCGGGCCGCGGCCTTCTCTGCCCTGGCACTGGTCGACAGCAGTGAATTTGAGTTTTTCATCGGGCGAGCGCTTGAAGATCAGGATATGACTTTAGTCGTATTGGCCATAGACCAAATTAAGGAGAGAAAACAGGCTGAGTATATGCCGCGTCTTTTGGCCCTCAGTGATTTCATTCCCCCGGTAGATATTGACATCCGCAGGTCTTTGGTAGATGCAGCCGGTGGATTTCTCAGTGAGAACAAAAGCGATAGTGTGGCGATGCGACTTCTAATAAACGGCGCTCTTGATCGTGATTATGTCGTACGCAAGGATGCGGCGGCGGTCTATTCGGATATTCTGGGTGAAGAGCGGCGAGACCTGATCGGCCGAGTGAATACTCGATTATCCGAAGGGGATATCGAAGATGCCCTCCAGGAGTATATCAATCCGCCACACGCCAGGATTCTGACTTCCAAAGGCGAGATAATAGTCGAACTTGCTTTTGATGCCGCTCCTCTGACCGTACTAAATTTTATTGTACTTGCCGAGCGTGGTGAATATGACGGGTTGATTTTCCACCGGGTTATCCCCGATTTTGTCGTCCAGGGTGGCGACCCTCGTGGCGATGGCTGGGGTGGGCCGGGTTATTCGATCCGATGTGAGTATTCTCAATTGCCGTATCTTCGGGGCACAATCGGGATTGCAACTTCGGGGCGAGACACGGGCGGCTCGCAGTTTTTCATAACTCATTCACCGCAACCTCATCTTGAGGCCAGCTATACAATCTTTGGTCAGGTACTGACCGGTATGGAGGTTGTCGATCAAATAGCACGTGGGGACATAATCGAAGAAATCATAATAGAAGAAGACCCTATATGAAAATTATCAATCAAATAATTCTCGCAGTTGCTCTGTCGGCTGCCCTATTGCCGAGCGTTTCGGCCCAGAGCAATGGATCTTCGGTTGATGTCGACGCCATAATTAAGCAGATGTTGACCGTGGAGGCCAGGCAGAGAGAGATAATCAACGATATCGTCTTTGAGGCTGAGATGCTTGAAGGTGAATATAATGATGATGGTGAATTTGTCGAGAAGGCGAGATTTATAAAGAAAACGTATGTAAAATATCTGGCCGACACCGCTCTCTACCACGAAGAGTATCTGGAGTATTATAAAGAGGGTGAACTTCAGTCAGAGAAGGATGCAAAAAAACAGGGACGGGAGAGAATTGAGAAAACAGCCAAGCGTAAATCTAAGGATATTTCATTCCCCATGCTGGCTCCGTTCTATGAAGAAAACCGAGACAAGTATGATATTCAGTACAATGGTGTTGCACCCGATTCTGTGGACGGTTTTGTTTGTCATCACTTCCGGGTTCACGCTGTGACCGAGGCGGAGGGTTTAATCAATGGTGATTTTTATATAGAAACTGACGGATTCAATCTGGTTCGTCTCGATTTTTCCCCTTCAAAGTTGGTAAAAAAAATGATGTTCAAGCTGAAAAAACTGAACATGTCGGTGCGCTATGCTCCCAATGAAAACGACTACTGGCTGCCGACACAATTTGATATCGATGGTAAAGGGAAAGCGGCGTTTTTTATCGGTGTGAAGTTTGCCGGTACAGAGTATTATCGCAACCCGATCATAAATGGTGGAATTGACGATTCATTGTTTGGAGTTCAAGATGGAAAGTAATTTCAAAACCAGAGTTATTCCAGTTGAAATACCTGGCGACTGTAATGTCATTTTTGGCCAGTCCCACTTTGTCAAAACAGTCGAGGACCTCTATGAGGCGTTAATAACCGCGTCTAATTCGCTCCAGTTTGGAATTGCCTTCTGCGAAGCATCGCAAAAGCGATTGGTGCGTTCCGATGGCAATGATCCGGAGATGATCGAAGCGGCGACAACAGCCGCATTCGATATTGCCTGCGGTCACACCTTCTTCATTTTTCTAAAAAGCGGATTCCCGATCAACGTGCTTGATCGAGTTAAGGAATGCCAGGAAGTCTGTCGAGTGTTTTGCGCAACGGCCAATCCGCTGCAGATTCTGGTGGCCGAAACCGGGCAGGGGCGCGGAGTTCTGGGTGTGATTGACGGCGAAACGCCGGTGGGTGTTGAGACCGACGCTGATCGGAAAGAGCGTATGGTGTTTCTGCGGAATATAGGTTACAAAAGATAGCAATATGAGGTTACAACATGCGCTTTGAAATCGACCGTTCTCCAACTGAAAAATTGATAATTGAAAACTCAGAATATAAAGGGCACAAACTTGTATCTCTGAGAATCTATTTCTTATCATCTGATGAAGAATGGCTGCCGACCAAAAAGGGCGTCACGTTCAAGAGAGAGCAATTCGATGAAGTTCTGGATGCTCTAAACAAGATCAACGCCGAGAAATAACCAGGATTAATTTCTGCCGACGTGACTCGCCCCGTGGCGGTCAATCTGTGCATGACGGATGCTGATTTTTACAACCGACAAACCGCGACTAGCTCGGCACTTTCAAAAAGACCCGGTACTGTATTCCTACCACCTGGGTGATCTTGACGATTTCTTTTTCCCCTACTGTCAATTCGCTTCAATCTACCATCCAACCCGAGCGATAATTCAAGAGACAGTTCTTATTTATAGCGGCGGAGCTATCCCAACGGTACTCATGTTTGGTTTGTCTGAGCAATTTGGTTCACTAATGTCTGATCTGGTTGATCTTCTGCCCCCGAAATTCCACGGGCATTTTCAGGAACCGACCAGAGAGCTTCTCCTGACCCGCTATAATCAACACAATCTCGGAAATCATCTCAAGATGAAACTGGAGGCTCCCGATAAGCTGAAGTCACACTTGAGTCACGATCACAAATTGCGCAAGCTCACCGAGTCCGATTTGGATCGACTAAAACTACTCTATGAATCTGCTTACCCTGAAAACTACTTTATTGACCGCATGTTACAGACCGGCAAATACTATGGAATAGAATCCGACAACAGGATTGTATCTGTAGCAGGTGTACATGTATGTTCAGCTGAACAGAAAATTGCGGCTCTCGGGAATATCGCGACCTATCCAGATTATCGCGGACGGGGAATGGGAAAAGCAGTAACGGCTCACTTGGTTGCCGAGCTTGCTGCCGAGGGTATGACCGTCTGTCTTAATGTCAGCGCCAAAAACAGCGCCGCCATCTCAGTTTATGAACAGTTGGGATTTGTCAAGAGACATGAATACCGGGAAGCGTTGTTCGAACTTCGTAAAACTGAGAATAGTTGATTAAGAATCATCGCGCACGGTTGAATCAGGCGGATCGGATTCAAGTGGTACGGTGGATTGTTCCACTCCGGTTGGCAGCTCACCAGTTACTTCCTTCTGCGTCGACCGTTGAAACAGCACAACATGCACCAAAAGAAAAACTATTGAGCAACTGATAGCTGCGTCGGCTATGTTAAAAGTCCACCATCGCTCAAGATGCAGGCCAAAAATGTCAATATCAGGAATGTTGACATCAATGAAATCCACGACCTTACCGATTCGCAACCGATCAACAATGTTCCCGATTGCTCCGGCGGAGATAAAAGAGAGCGGGATGGAAGTTGCTAGGTGAAATCGATTCTGGTAGAGAAAGTAAAGCACGAACAACAATATGAGAGAAGCCGAAATGAGATAGTAGTGCGAAGGTCCAAAGCTGGTGCCGAGGGCGCCACCGTCGTTGTACACGAGGGTGAACATCAGGAAATCCCCGAGGACACTCATAGGCGGGGCAAGATGGAGAGTCTCCACCGCCCACAGTTTTGAAAACTGATCGATAGCGACAACAACGCCGATTATAATCGCTGGCCAGATTAGCGTTTTGAGAGTCTTACTTGCCAGTGCGCTTATCCTCTTCGGCGGACTTGCACTCGATACAGAGTCTTGCGTGCGGTACGGCGACCAGTCTGTCTTTACTGATCCAGTCGTTGCATACCACGCATCGTCCGTAGCTACCATCCTCAATACGGCGCAATGCCTCGTCGATATGGTAGACGAAGCGACCAGACTTGGATGCCAGCATGAAGGCCATTTCCTTCTCCATGGCGTCGGTTCCCTGGTCAGCCATATGATATGAGTACGATGATAGATCGCCGGTAGCTTCCTTGGTGGTTACACCCACATGGTCCTTCATGACATCGCCCAAATTAGCAAGAATTTCTTTCTTTCGTTCCAGAAGAAGTTTCTTGAATCTTGTGAGTTCTGTTTTTCTCATGGTCGACCTCTATCCTTAAATACCGGGGTCAGGTTTTTGCTACTTCAATATTCGTTTTTTCGCCGTTAATGTTCCATTCCTGACTGTTAGACAGAGTGTTTTCATCAACGACTTCAATTCTGTTGGCCAGTGTTTCACGACAGATAAACTTTTCATGACTTCGTGCAGCCGAAATTAGTTTTTCGCTGGAAGCGAGTCTAACCAGGATACTATCAGTTACTTCGAGCCCGGTCGATTTGCGCATATTCTGAATTTTGTTAACCAGTTCACGGGCGTAGCCTTCGTCCCGGAGATCATCACTGATCTCAGTAACGAGCGCAATTGTGATACGACCATCGGACTCAATCGCGTAGCCATCCCTTTCGCCGCGGACAACCGTGATTTCCTCGTCAGTCAGAGCGACACGGCGGCCGTCGAGTTCAATAGTTACTTTTTTGTTCTGGACAAATTGTTGAATCTCCGGTGAGGTCATAGAGTTCACCAGTTGCGCAGCGTTCTTGACGTCATTGCCAAGTTTTGGTCCCGCCGTTTTAAAATTCAGCTTGGCCGAGTAGTCAATATATTCGTCGAGCGCTTTGGCGGAGACAACTTCTTTGATGTTGAGTTCATCTTTTATGATATCAAAATACTCGAGGAGTCGATCAAAATCTTCTTTACCCGGAAGAGCCACCATCAGGCGCGACAGCGGCTGGCGTACCTTGAGATTCCGCCTCGACCTCGCTGCTCGACCGAGAGAAACAATACTCTCAGCCTCGTCCATTGTTTCTTCGAGCTCTTTGTCGATAGCGCTTTCATTAACGGATGGAAAGTCGGTCAAATGAACAGAAAGCGGTGCGCCGTACTTTTCGCGATTGGGTCCACTTAGTTCTTTCCAGATCAACTCTGACATAAATGGTGTGATCGGTGCGGTTAGTCGGCAGAGGCCGGTTAAGATACGGTAGAGCGTAAGGTAGGCCCGCATCTTTGAGGGATCATCTTCTTTGGCCCAAAAGCGGCGACGGTTGTTGCGCACATACCAATTGGACAGATCATCGATAACAACCTGCTGAATCGCCCGGACTGAACGAGTGATATCATATTCATCGAGGGACTTAACGACGCTCTTGACCAGGCTATTGTATTTGGAGATTATCCATCG
>JAUXBO010000013.1 GCA_030619345.1 Candidatus Zixiibacteriota bacterium
ATGGCTACGATCCGACTTCTCGACGAAACCGGGCATTATTATTTTCTGGAGATGAACACCCGTATTCAGGTGGAACATCCAATCACCGAGATGGTCGTTGGCGTTGACCTGGTTGTAGAACAGATTCGTGTCGCGGCGGGGGAGAAACTCTCTTTCGATCAAGCTTCACTGCAACAGCGCGGTCATGCTATCGAGTGCCGAATATACGCTGAGGATGGCGAGAATAACTTTATGCCGTCAACCGGTTCCATCCTGCATTATTCTGAACCTTCCGGTCCGGGAGTGCGAGTGGACTCCGGTGTGCATCAGGGAGTCGATATTGGTATCGACTACGATCCGATTATGGCCAAACTGATTGTTCACGCGCCTGATCGTAATCTGGCTATCGGCAAGATGATTCAAGCCCTCAACGAATACAAAATACTTGGTGTGCGAACATCAAAGCGCTTCATGATCGACGTGCTCAATCACCCGGCCTTTGTGAAAGGGCAGACCTATACTGATTTCATAGAGAAGAATATGTCCGACCGAGAGAGTTCTTTGGATGGATTCAAAGCGATCGGCCCGGCTGTGGCCGCTTGTGCAACCGTCGCAACAAAACCTGCATCGTCAGGAGAAAACGTGACTGTGTCACCGACTCCATGGCAGACAATCGGACAATGGCAAATAGGGGGACAGATCAGTGAATAGCTTTGAGTTTATACTGGATGGTGAGACAGTCGAGGCAAGCCTTGATCGCGTTGGTGAGAACTTTCGTGTGACTTCCGGTGACAGGGAGTTTCTATTTCGATCCGAAGGCGACAATCTATTCTCCTGTCTTGTCAACGGACATAAGTCGCTGATTGCTGTCGTTTTGCATCAGGGGAAGTACTACATCGACTACGACTCGCATCAATTTGAACTGACCGATCCGACCGAAGATGGTTTTGCCGGAGGCGGCGATGTGCACTCCGGTGAAAAAGATAAAATTTTCGCGCCGATGCCGGGTAAGATTGTCAAAATTATGGTAGCGGTTGGTGATGAAGTTACCGAGAAGCAGCCGATGGTCGTGGTTGAGGCGATGAAAATGGAAAATCAGGTCAACAGTCGTGCGAACGGGACGGTCAAGGCAGTAAATTTCTCCGATGGCGACCAGGTCGACACCGAAACCCCGATTATCGAGATTGATTTGGCGGAGGAGGAGTAGGGGCTGCCTGCCGCGCACTAAACAACCACCCTTCGACAGGCTCAGGGTGACTCAGTGTCTGTAGGTCGAAACCCCTGTGGTTTCGACAGTTTGGCTTTAGAAAAACATGACAAGAGAAGAACGCTATCTAGACATAAATGAATTCAGGAATGCGGCTGACTACCTGGAAAAAGCCGCACTCTTCCTTTCTCTCGTTAATGATCCGTTCAGATGGAAATGGGCAGCCATTTGTCTTACTGATGCACTGTACGGGTTCATGATATCCGCTCTTGTTGGCAGTAACTATCATCGAGTTGTGGATTGGTCACGATGGAGCACTAAAGAGAGGAGAGCTAGGGATGCTCTTGACAGGCAGGGAACTCCAAAGGCTTATGTTTTGGCCAGACAGATGGAAGAGAAGTTTCTTCAATCCAACAAAGCCAAGTTAATCCCATTCAAAAAAGCCCTGGAGATGGTACAAGACAAGAATGCTATGAAATTGTATTCTCTTTCGGATCCAATAAGCATTGGAAAGGAGGAACTGGATCGAGTCGTGAACTTACGCGAAGTATTTAGAAATGAGTTTATCCATTTTATGCCGAAACATTGGAGCATAGAGGAAGGCTATCTAATGCCACATTTCGAGGATACGATCTCGATAATCCAAAAACTCCTCAACAACTTCAATATTACTATCAGGCATCGAGAACAAGTTGAACATGCTAGGCAAGTGGCTAACTCGATTTCTGCGATGATTTCAGCTAATCGGGCTGCGCTGGGATTTGAGAGTAAATGACAATTATTAGCCGGTACTCTAGCTGGGGAACATCTAATCTGCTACTAGTATAACCCACCGGTGCACTTAATTGTCGAAACCCGCAAGGGGATTTCGACCTACTGAACCAAGAATGGGCTGCTTCAAATTCGTAATGTTGTAGGTCAAAATCCCTCGGTAGAGGGTTTTGACATTGAGAACATTTTATCTTGCGCAAAATCCTGTGCCTCTAAATCTTCTTTTATAATCAAGAATGAAATTGAGGAGAGTGTCCCATGCTAAAGAAAATAATCCTGATATTTGTTGTACTGTTCATCGTTTTGATCGCCGGAGTTTACTTCGCTCGTAACTATCTGGCCGAGAAAGCGGTCGAAGAAGGTGGCACCTACGCGCTTGGAGTAGATACCGATCTCGGGTCAGCCAGTCTCGAACTAAGCGGTGGAAGCTTCGAGATGAACGATTACAAAATCGATAACCCTGAAGGGTTCGAGGCAGAGTATTTCTTTGTGCTCAAGCGCGGGATGCTCGATGTCGATGCCGGGTCGGTGCTGGACGATGAAGTAGTGGTCGACTCATTCGTTCTCGAAGGCGTTCACATGGCTATTGAGATTATTGACCAAAAAGCAAACTTCAAAGTTCTGCTCGATCATCTTAACCAGTTGGACTTTGGTGAAGAATCAAGTGAAGAAGCGCGCTTCAAGATAAACGAAATCAATGTCAGAGATATTGCGGTGAGCGCCTCGCTAACCCTGATGGGAAAAAAGCAGCTTGATAAGGAATTCTCCCTGGACGCCTTCACGCTCAAGAACGTCGGCGGCGACAACGGGGCGACAATTGCAGAGATTACATCTACCGTCATGAAAGCTATGATTAAAAAAGCGAGTAGTTCGGCGCAGTCACTCGGATTCAACGTAGATATCGACCAACTCAAGCAGGAAGCTAAAGAGAAGATTGAAGAGGAAGCTGCGAAACAGCTCAAAGAGATTGGCGGATCGCTTCTGAAAGGTGCCGGGAAATAGGCACGTTCAAAGTAACCACCCTTCGACAGGCTCAGGGTGACTTAGCGTCGGTTTGCACAGTTTATTGTACAAGTCATGCTGAGCTTGTCGAAGCATCTCTTCGACTCCAAAGTTTATATTTAATCGTCCCCGCGAATTTCACTAATTGTCTAAACCCTTGTGGTTTCTATCCCGTCAGAAACGCAGGCCGATGGTCAGTGGTTGAAGGGTGCTGGTGGTGACGGCGGTGCGGAATCGGACCTGCCGAAACTGAATGTAGATATTAGCAAATGGCACGAACGGCATCTCCACCCCAATCCCGTATTCGATATACCCCTTACTCGTATTGTCAATGTTAGGGACAAATCCTGTGAAGCCTCCCGGCAAATCTGGAACGGTCGATACCGACAGATGGGCAAAGCCGCCGCCGAGAATCAGATGTGGCTGAATGGCAACTTTGGGCGAAGAAATTGAAAGTCGCCCTTCAACCCCAAACAGAATTACGCGCAGATCATTGCCGGAGAAGTCCGGTAGCCCGGCTTGCTCCCAATCAAACGGAAAGCGATGATATTCGATCTTGGCACTGCTGCTTAGCAGGGGCAGAAGTTCAAGGCCGATTCCGGCTGTGTAATGCCTCGCATCTTTCCAGGCGAATTCTATGTTATCGAACGTGGAGAGTCGGGTGATACCGCCACCGGCGGAAAATGAGAGGGGACTGTCGATAGCTTCCACTTTGTTTGTTATCGTACAGTAAGCAAACGCAATCAGTATTAGAGTACGAACGGTTATTCTCATGTTATTTTGATATTGGCTCATATCATAAGTAACGAGTCTGGTTAGTCTTTCGTCAACTTTGAAATGCGGCTCCAACAGGTACTGAGTGGGGCAAAAAAAGACCGAGGTGGGATCACCTCGGTCATAGTCACGAATAATCGCGAATCTTTAGAAGAATTTCAGTCCGACAGTTACCGGAATAAAACTCCAGGCTTCGCCATCAGTGGCAACGCTGACGTAGCGGCCCTGGGCAAAAAGGGACCAGGCGGGACCGGTCTTAAGGTCCACACCGGCGCCGAAGTTGTAGTACATCTTGTCCTGAGAGATTGGAAGGAACTCGTTGATGGAAGCTGTCAAAAGATCCGTGCCACTGTATTCGTCCCACGTAACGTGGGCCATTCCGAGACCACCAAATAAGTAAGGCGTGATCGGAGCAGCCGGAAGACCAAACGAGTAACGGCCATCGGTACCAAACATGGCGATTTTGGTGTTTCCACCTTCGATAGGCAGACCGTCCAGATCGGAACTGAAATTGTGATATTCAAGTTTTCCGATAACCTGGAACTTGGGAGCCAATTTGTATCCGGCTCCAGCCATTCCATGCCAGCCCATTCCCCAACCGGCGCTAAAGCCGTCGGAACTCGGCATACTTACCGCACCACCAGCATAAATACTGAACGGGCTCGGCGCTCCAGCGGAGGCGCTCAAAGCGAATACGGCTACCATACCCATGATCAACAATGTCTTCTTCATTTTCTTCTCCTTTTGTTTGTTTGGGCCTTTCTCTCTTTTTCGTCCAAATGATGCAATATCTTAACCCCGATTGTTCGTTTCCTGAGCACATTCGGCCAGTATCTTTTTCCCGAATTGAGCGTCAAAAAAGCATAATTTGTGAATTTGTTCACTTGATTTCCTCCAAATTCTTGTGTATATAGGTCAGTAATTCTATTACTGATATACATTTGGAGGATTTTTCAATGTCTGTAAACAATGCCTACATAGTATCTGCTTGTCGTAGTGCAATCGGTCTGCTTCACAGTGGTTTAGGGAAATTTACTGCGCCAGAATTGGGCGCTTTGGCGATAAAGGAGGCCATCGCTCGCTCCGGCATCGATGTCAAAGATATTGAAGAAGTGATTATGGGGCAGGTCGTTCAGGGTGGTTCGGGTCAGGCACCTGCTCGTCAGGCTGCTATTCATGGCGGCGTTCCAGCCGAAGCCGGCGCCATGACTATCAACAAAGTTTGCGGCTCCGGGCTTAAAGCGGTCATGCTTTCGGCGCAGTCTATCCGTGTCGGAGACCAGCATGTAATGGTTGCTGGGGGGATGGAATCAATGTCCCAGGCTCCGCTGATTCTTCGCGGCGCAAAAACCGGAGTAAAATTCGGTCATCAGAAAATGGACGATATCATGATTTCCGACGGCCTCTGGTGCAGCTTTAATGATTGGCATATGGGGAATGCGGCCGAGAGGACACACGAAAAGGATGGTATAACTCGCGAACAACAGGATGAATTTGCAGCTAATTCACACGCTAAGGCTGTTGCGGCACAGGAGGCAGGGAAGTTTGATGCGGAGATATTCCCCATTGAGGTCCCCCAGCGCAAAAAAGACCCGATCATTTTCAAGAAAGATGAAGGTCCAAGGGCAGGTCTCACGGTTGAAAAGCTCGCCAAACTACGGCCCGCCTTTGTAAAGGATGGTACCGTGACAGCCGGAAACGCCCCCGGTCTTAACGATGGATGCTCGGCAACGGTGGTTGTCTCTGAAGAATACATGAAAAGCAAGGGGCTCAAACCGCTGGCGAAGATAATCGACTATTCCGTTGCCGGAACCCCTCCGGAAGACGTTTTCTGGTCGCCCATATATGCGGTTCAAAAACTGATGAAGAAGATGAATGTTGATATCAATCATTTTGATCTGATTGAAGCCAACGAAGCTTTCTCGGTCCAGGCGATTGCCGACGGCATGGGACTCGGATGGGACTGGGATCGGGTGAACGTTCACGGCGGCGCGGTAGCACTGGGCCACCCGATTGGAGCCTCGGGAGCTCGCATTCTGACAACGCTGATCTACGCTCTCAAGGATCGGGGTCTTAAGACCGGGTTGGCGACACTCTGTCTGGGTGGCGGTAATGCGGTAGCGATGTCGATAGAAATCTGTTAACAGTATAGTCTGGGAGTAAATTAAGATGTCTTTAGATAGTATAAAAAGAGTTGCAGTAATTGGTAGCGGGACGATGGGAAACGGTATTGCCCAGGTTCTGGCCATCAATGGCTATGATGTTGACCTTATTGATATCAGGCAGGAATTTCTCGATAAGGCCGTGGCGACAATTGGGAAGAGCTTTGATCGGATGATCAAAAAAGAGAAGATCACTGAGAAAGATAAAGAAACCGCCTTGTCGCATCTGCAGACCAGCACTGATATTGCGGCAGCTGCCAAAGCGGGTCTCGTGATTGAAGCTGTGACCGAAGATATCGGGGTGAAGGTAGGTATTTTTGAGAAACTCGAAGGTCTTTGCGGACCGGATACGATATTTGCGTCCAATACCTCTTCATTGCCAATAACACAGTTGGCTGCGGTAACCAAGAGACCGGGTAAGTTTATCGGTATGCATTTCATGAATCCGGTACCGATGATGAAACTGATCGAGCTTATACGAGGTATGGCAACTTCCGACGAAACTTACACTGTAATCGAAGAACTCTGCCGCAAACTTGGAAAGACGCCGGTGGAAGTGAACGATTTCCCCGGTTTTGTAGCCAATCGCATTCTCCTGCCGATGATCAATGAAGCTGCCTATGCGCACATGGAGGGAGTCGCTTCGATTGAGGCAATTGATGAAATCATGAAACTCGGTATGGGCCACCCGATGGGACCATTGCAACTGGCCGATTTCATCGGACTCGATGTCTGCCTATCGATAATGGAAGTTCTCCACGACGGTCTGGGTGATTCCAAATACCGCCCATGCCCCTTGCTGAAAAAAATGGTTCAGGCCGGATATCTCGGACGCAAGAGCGGCCGTGGCTTCTATACCTACGACAAATAAGGAGTACTCAGAATGGACTATAAGCTGTCCGAAGAGGAACTGGAGCTAAAAGAGATGGCCAGAGACCTGGCCAATAAACGTATCTATCCAATCGCCCTTGAAATGGATGAAAAAGCGACCACGCCCGACGATCTGATTGCCGAGTGTGCCGAATTGGGGTACTTTGGATTCACCGTTCCCGAGGAATACGGCGGACTGGGGATGCCTTCGACTTCCTTCATGGGTGTGCTTCAGGAATTCTGTTCGGCTTCGGCCGGATTCGGCATTCTATTCTCCGTACACAATTCGCTGATATGCGAGATTATTACGAATTTCGGCAGCGAAGAACTAAAGAAGAAATACCTTCCCGTTTTGGCCACCGGAGAGAAAATCGGCGCTTACTGTGTCACCGAGCCAAATGCCGGAACCGATGTTGCCGCTCTAACTACGACCGCGATTGACAAAGGTGACCACTATCTTATGAATGGTACCAAGGCCTTTGTCACCAATGCCAAGTACCAGGGCGTCTACATAGTTTTTGCCAAGACGCATCCTGAAGAAGGTCGCAAGGGTATCTCATGCTTGGTAGTTGATGGCGATTCCGAGGGCATTACGCTTGGAAAGCATGAGGATAAATGTGGTATTCGGGCTTCGGATACTCGTGAAGTCAGTTTTGATGATGTCAAAGTGCCGAAAGAGAATCTCCTCGGGAATCTCAAAGAGGGATTCAAGATGGCGCTAATGAATCTCAACTCCGGTCGTATCGGCGTGTCGTTCCAGGCCATTGGTATAGCCCAGGCCGCTTTTGATGAAGCGCTGAAGTATTCCAAAGAGAGACAGCAATTCGGGCAGCCGATATCAAATTTCCAGGCCATCCAGTTCAAACTGGCTGACATGGCTACACGACTCGACGCCGGAATTCTGCTGGCCTATCGTGCTTCGCGCATGAAAGATGCTGGCGAGGTTTGTCAGCGTCAGGCCTCTATGGCTAAAGTGTTCTGCACCGAAATGGCTAACTTTGTCTGTAACGAAGCAGTACAGATACATGGCGGCTACGGTTACATCAAAGAGTACCCGGTCGAACGCTATTTCCGCGATGCCCGGGTTACGGAACTTTATGAGGGCACGTCGGAGGCGCAACGGATGGTTATCTCAAGAGACCTGATAAGGGAGTAGGCCTTGCTGGAAAAACACCAGATTGAATTTCGTGAACGCACTCGAGCGTTTATGGAGGAGAAAATACTCCCGGACGCAGTCACTCTCGATAAAGAGCAAAAATTTCTTGACCAACATATCAAGCCGCTCACTGACGAGGGTTTTCTTTCCATGCTTGTCCCTGAGGAGTATGGCGGCAAGCCGACCGATACAATCTGTTACTCGATTGCGGTCGAAGAGGCCTCGCGGGTGTGTGGTTCTACCGGGATCACTCTGGCCGCGCATAACTCGCTCGGCTGTTACCCGATCCTTGCGTTTGGAACCAAAGAGCAGAAAAAGAAATATCTTCCGCGTGCGGCCCAGGGGGAATTGCTTGCCTTTGGTCTTTCCGAAGCTGATGCCGGTTCCGATGCTGGTGGTACGCGTACGATGGCTCTCAAGCAGGAGAACGGTGACTGGCTGATTAACGGCTCCAAGTGCTGGATCACATCGGCCACCAGAGCGTTTGCCACGATTGCTTCGGTGAAAACATCGGAGAATCCGGAAGACAAGGCGATCACTTGCTTCATTCTGGATAAGGACGCCGAAGGGTATTCAGTCGGCAAGAAGGAGAACAAACTCGGCTTGCGCGGAAGCGATACTGCTTTTTTACACTTCGACGATCTGAGGGTGGGCCCGGAGTCACGACTTGGTGAAATAGGGGACGGCTTCAAACAAATGCTCCGAACGCTCGACGGGGGGCGTATTTCTATCGCCGCGATGGCGCTCGGATTGGGACAAGGTGCCTATGAGTGTGCGGCCAAGTATGCTTCCGAACGAATCCAGTTCGGTAAGCCGATTTCATACTATCAAGCCATTCAACATAAGCTGGCCGATATGGCCACCGAGCTTGAAGCCGCGCGACTGTTGATCTATGAATCTTCACGAATGAAAGATGCCGGAATGCCATTTGGGCATTACTCGGCGATGGCAAAACTGTATGCCTCCGAAGTGGGCACGCGCGTGGCAGCCAACGCGGTTCGAGTCCTTGGCGGAATCGGCTGCTACACCGGAGAATTTCCGGCCGAGCGAATCTGGCGCGATGTCAAGTTGTGTGAGATTGGGGAAGGGACCTCTGAAATTCAGCGACTGGTCATTGCCCGCAAAATCCTCAAAGGTGTAAAAGATGGTTTGCCACTGTAGATTTCGATAAGTAAGCGATAATAGAAGAGCCGCACTCTTGCAGTCGCGGCTCTTTTTTGTAATAACTATCGCAGATCAAGGCAGACAGCCGGGGGGGAACCTTCCAGAAAAAGATAGGCCACCAGGGCCGTTAGATCGACTATGTCCCATTGGCCCGATCCATCAACGTCTGTTTCGGCAATACATATAGAGCACGGTCCGCTGCTGCCGTAAAACATGCACTGGACCATAAGAGTAAGGTCACTAATGTCAATAATGTCATCAATATCGTAATTGACGTTGCCGCGAATCCTCCTACAGCATTCATCAGTACCGTTGATATAGACGGCAATGGTCCCGCCCGACGCTACAATCATCTCTGAGTAACCCCAGCCATTCAACTCGGCAATCTTCAGGGCTTTGATACCAAAGTCCGGCTTAGTCAGAATTAGTGTGTCCAGTATATGTCCCGGCTCGTTAACGTATACTCTTAAGTCAGTACTGGCGCTCCACATTCCCACGGGAACTTCAGCGTATCCATTGCCATCGAGATCGGCAATCGCCATTTTCCACGGCCAGGCATCCGTGAAAATCTCACCAAAACCGCCGAGAGTAAAATTCCCACTTCCGTCATTTAGCCATCCGGTCAAGGCACTCAACGGAGTGTCATCGTCGTTGGAACCGACCAATAGATCGATATCGCCATCCCCTTCAAAATCACCGGCGGTCATATTGTGAGCGGTCATTAGTACGTCTATGTATTCCGGTGGCTGAAAAGTACCGTCCCCATTTCCAAACAGAAGCCAGACTTCGTGTTCGGCCAGTCCGGTTCCAATCCAGGGCGTTCCCCAATGGCAGATAGCGAGATCAGCTTTGGTGTCATCGTCAAAGTCAGCCGCTATCAGATCGACCGGGTTTTCATCGACCGCGATTTTATCCACCAAAGAGAATCCACCAAGCCCGTCATTGTAGTGGATATATACTGAGTCGGTCTCAATGTCGGCGGAAATCACCGCAATGTCGGTCCCATTTTGAGAATCAAAATCACCCGCGACGATGGAATACGGCTCCGGTAAAGTGGGGGCCGTGACCGGTGGTTCAAAGGAACCATCGCCGTTTCCGGATAAGAATCCAACCGTGTTATTTCCTTTGTTGGTCACGGCAATATCGAGAATCGCGTCCCCATCAAAATAACCCGAGACCAGCGACGAAGTCTGAGGGCCACCGGCATAGTAACCGGTCATGCTCGGAAATTTCCCGTAACCGTCGTTGAGCATAACCACAATGCTGTCGAGTGCGGTGGCGATGAGGTCAGGGTATGTATCACCGTTCACATCGACGGCAATCACATCCGATGCCACTATGTTGTAGCTGTCGTATGCTTCTAACGGGGTTGGTAACAATAGCAAAGCAAAGAGTATAGCACCAATGCTAAACGAGTATTTGGTAATTGGTTTCATAAGTTACCTCCTCTCGCAATTGAGCAGTCGTGGCACTGGGGACCGGGTCCGCCGGAGAACATGAAGTCGATAAACCGAGTGAGATCGGAGATTGTCAGGATGCAGTCCTCATCGACATCAGCCTCGACCAGACAAGGTGGCGGCGTGCCGCCCTGAAACAGATAATCAACATAATACACAAGGTCAGAAATATCAGTCCAACCGTCATGGTTCATGTCGCCTCCCAAATTACAGCAGGTCTGGCAGGCGTCGCCCCAGCCGTTACCGTCAGAGTCCAATTGATCCGGGTTGTAAATCATCCAGCAATTGTCCGTGGCACAACTGTTTTCTACAAATCCGGGGTCTCCGTAGCCGTCTCCGTCACTGTCAGTGCAGTCATCACAGGCATCTCCAAGGCCATCGAGATCGGTGTCAACCTGATCCGGATTCAAAACAGATATACAATTATCGCAGGCATCTCCAATGCCGTCGGCATCGGAATCTTCCTGAGGTAAGTTTGGAACCAACAGACAATTGTCGTACGCATTGGGGATTCCGTCTTCGTCACAGTCTGAGTAATACTCAAAAACCTGAACCTGTCCATGAGAACCGGTTTTGGTCTCGCAACCAATCAGGATTTCATTGGCGCCGTCGTTGTCAGAATCACCAGCGGAAACCGAAGAGCCAAAAAGATCATCGCCGGTGCTGTCCCTCAGGAAATAGTTGATAACTTCGCCGAAAAGCCCGGAATAGAGAAAGACCCTTCCCGTCGGACCAGCGGTATAATTCCCGGGAGCCCCGGCAATAAAATCATCGTGACCATCAGAGTTCACATCACCGGCACGACTTACCGACGTACCCAATTGCGCACCTTTTTGAGCCCCTGCCTTTTGGTAAATCAGGGAACCGTCGAAACCAGAGAAGAGATAAATCTTACCGCAAGCAGAGTAGGGAAGATCGTGTCCAAAAGCACCTACCAAAATCTCATCGAACCCGTCGCCGTTGACATCTCCAATAATTGCGACAGCGCTCCCAAAACGATCCTCGTCCTCTTCGCCGATAAAAGTGTAGAGGGTATCTCCGGTTGCACCTGAGAAGACAAACATACGGCCAATATCATTGGCCGTTGTGATGGAGCCAGGCTGCCCGATGGCAAAGTCATTGACCCCGTCATTGTTCACGTCCCCGGTGGCGCTAACGGCATATCCAAATAGAGCATCTATATATTCACCGTTGAATCGAAACAGGGTATCACCCGTCAGTCCCGAATAAACATAGGCTCGGCCCGCATACGATCCGACTCCGAGACTGGGACAGCCGACGATAAAATCGCCTCTCTCATCACCATCAATATCTCCGGCGGCACTGATATCAAATCCTGTCTGGCCAAATAGATACGATGGGTAGGCTTGGGGGAGTTCGTAAATCAGACTTCCGGTCTGGCCCGAGTACAGATAGACGCGGCCATTGTACTCGTTGTTGTAGACGTTGAAGTTAGGGGCGCCAATGGCGATGTCGGGGTAGCTGTCGCCATCAATATCTTCAACACCGCTTACTCCCTGACCAAACTGATCCTCTGCGCTTCCTGAAAAAACATGAATGGTATCACCGTCAAGTCCGGAGAAAACGTACACCGTGCCAGAGAGCGGGGCCGAGACGAGAATATCATCGAATCCATCCTGATCGAAATCCCAACCACCGACAACTTTTCGCCCGAACCTATCATTAACCGACGCGCCCTCGAAACTCATCTCCGACGGGCATTGCGACTGAGCTTCCGATCCGACTATTAAAACAGCTAGGATCAGAGTCAGATATTTTGTCCTGCACTTTCCCATAGCACCTTCCCTCCGGGTTACTTCCTGTTTAGTGCCTGTCCGTTCTCCAATAAGTAATTTAACCAAACAGCAATTTCTTACAATCTTTTTTGCGAGTATCAGACTGCCCCAAACACTCTCTGTTTATCTTGATTTTAGTGATTCGAATAATTATGCTTGGGAGTAAAGAAAAGGAGATATTCGTGACAACTCGTACTGTTTCAATTTACTCAGTTTTCAAGCCGTCATCATTGGCTGCCGAACTTCCGATTTTACTCTCGCTGAATCTGCTTCTGGTTGCCTGTTCATATATTTCAATCAATCTCCCATTCTCACCGGTGCCGATTACCGGCCAGACCTTTGGAATCCTATTGGTCGCTATGGCTCTGGGAAGAGTGAGAGGTACCGCCGTTGTTATGGCTTATCTCATGGAAGGTGCCCTCGGTCTCCCGGTTTTTGCCGGCGGCAGCGCCGGTATGGCCAAGTTTTTTGGACCGACCGGCGGGTTCCTGCTTGGTTTTCCAGTCGCGGCCTGGCTGGTCGGAACGCTCGCCGATAAAGGTTGGGACCGCAATTACCTGCTGTCGACTGGTGCCATGATACTTGGAACCGGTGTTATCTTCATGTGCGGATTAGCCTGGCTAAGTCGATTTGTTCCTTCTGAAAGTCTGTTAACCTTCGGATTCACACCGTTTGTTCCCGGAGCGATCATCAAAATCACGCTGGCCGCGCTTGTTCTGCCGACTGTCTGGCGATTTGTTGGCCGAGATAGTTAAGCGACAACAACTTAGTTACAGTTGAGAATACGTAGGGGGAATATTATGCCAAAATGGGGGGAAACAGGTATATCTTATAGACCTGCATGCTGTTATAGTACATTTCGATTGAATTGCACTCTCGGGTCGCTTATAATGGTATTAGAAAACGATCGCATTCCTATAAAGGAGGAAACAGTATATGACGCCGACTGAATACATCTGGATGAATGGTAAACTGGTCAAGTGGGAAGACGCTAAGATTCACGTTCTGTCGCATGTTGTTCATTATGGATCTTCGGTATTTGAAGGCATGCGCGTATATAAAACGGCTGACGGTCCGGTTGTTTTTCGCCTCAAGGATCATACTCAGCGCCTGTTTAATTCGGCCAAGATATATCGGATGAAGATTGACTTTTCCATGGATGAAATTAACAACGCTATACTGGATTTGATCGGTGCCAACAAACTCGACGAATGTTATGTTCGTCCGATAGCTTTTCGCGGCTATGGTTCGCTGGGGGTTGACCCGAGCAGCTGTCCTGTCGACGTGGCTATTGCAGTCTGGCCGTGGGGCAAGTACCTCGGGGAGGACTCTCTTGAAGACGGTGTCTCGGTCTGTTTCTCATCCTGGAATCGAATGGCGCCCAATACTCTTCCGGCGATGGCCAAAGCGGGAGCCAACTACATGAATAGTCAGTTAATCAAGATGGAAGCGCTCAGCCACGGTTATGCTGAGGGAATCGCGCTTGATACGGCCGGTAATGTCTCCGAAGGCTCCGCCCAAAACATATTTATGGTCCGCCGCGGGGTGCTGATTACTCCCACTTTTGCCGCCTCGATCCTTCCCGGTTTAACTCGCAGTTCAGTGATAAGGCTGGCCGAAGATATGGGTATTAAAGTTATCGAGAGAAACGTGCCTCGCGAAGCTCTCTATCTTGCTGACGAAGTTTTCTTCACTGGTTCGGCGGCGGAGATAACCCCCATTTCCAGTATCGATGATATTGAGGTCGGCTCCGGCAAACGCGGTCCGATCACCAAGAAATTGCAAGAGGCATTTTTTGATATTGTGGAAGGTCGTGCCGAAGACAAACATAATTGGCTCACGCACGTGCCCGAGTACAAGGGAGTTCCTGTTTCATGAGGATAGCTCTTGCCGCTGACCACAAAGGGGTAGAGCTAAAGAACCGTGTGAAAGCGCTCCTGATTAGTCTGGGCCACGAATTCATCGACTTTGGAACGCACACCAGTGAATCGGTCGACTATCCTGATTTCGGGTTGGCCGCAGCCAGAGCGGTGGCCTCGAACGAAGCCGATCGCGCGATTACCGTCTGTTGGACCGGTAATGGTATGAATATTGCCGCCAACAAGATCAAGGGAATACGAGCAGGTCTGGCCCTTAATCCGGAAATGGCTCACCTGACCAGACTGCACAACGACGCCAACATTCTAACACTGTCAGCAAAGTACACGGAGGAGGATACTCTGGATGAGACCATAAAGTTCTTCCTTGATACCGAGTTTGAAGGTGGGCGTCACATAACCCGAGTAGACAAAGTCATGGCCGCTGAGCGGAATTGCTGTTGAGTCTGTTTGTGAATATAAAAAAGGCGGTTGGTCTGATAGACCATCCGCTTTTTTTCTTTGTATTTGCTTAAACGTCTTTAGATTAACTTGAACACAAAACTGAAACCAAGTGTCTCTTTGAATCGTGCTTTCTTGCTAACCTGCTTGTCATACAGAATCTGCGTGTAGAAATTAACGGTGATGATCTTTGTTATCGAGGCATTGAAAATATTTTCCCAATTGACATCGATAGCCTGCCAGTCATCCTCAAACTCCGTACCAGCCACGGCGTCTTTATCAGAAAAGAAGAGGGCTTTAAACAAAGTCAGTTTGCCTGTATATCCCAGCCGCTCGCCAAAGTTCCAGGTGACATCGGTTACGGATTCCAGACCGCCGTCGGAGGTTGACAGTGATTCTGTTGACAATAAAGCAGTATCGACGATCTCAGTGCTTAAGGTCTGACGGACGGCAAAACCGAGTCGTGTGAAAATACGGTTCTTGTCAACTTCGTGCAACACTTTTGAAATACCAGCTGATTCGGTAAGCAGCATCGGATTCAGATACCGCTTTTTTTGTTCCACTGATGCGTCAACAAACTGGGATTCGAAACGGAAGGCAACATAGGGATCGACAAAACCGTGCATAGTGATTCGTCCCACGTTTTCCCAATCTATAAGATCGGTAGACTTAGACGGTTTGCTCCAGCTTTTGGTCTCCTGGTCCTGGGTCGATGTTTGTCCATAGGAGAGTTTCAGCATCGACTTGTAGTTCAACTTTTCTGAGAGTTGTTTCTCAGCTGCCCCATTGACATTACTTACCCAGCTAAACGACCCGGCTTCACCGCCCGTCCAGGAATCAGAGTATGCCGTCTGAGTGGCTGTCAAATCGGTTACAAGTGAAGTTTTCCAACCGGTCACAGTAGTATCTTGAGCCACTACTGTCGGACCCAGGAAGGGAAGGGCGAAAGCTGTTAAGACCAGCAGTGCGGTTATTCTTATCTTCATGAAGTTCATTCCTTAAGCTGTGGTTACCTGATGCATGTGAACATCCTGCTGCGGATACGGGATCGAGATCCCCTGATTGTCAAAAGTCAGTTTTACTTTTTCGGTGATGTCCCAATAAACTGCCCAGTAGTCACCACTCTTCACCCAGGGACGGACGATGAAATTCACCGAACTGTCAGCCAGTTCCGAGACGGCTACAACGGGAGCCGGGTCTTTGAGGATCCGATCATCGCCGTTGATAATCTCAACCAGCAGCTGCTTGGCTTTTTTGAGGTCATCGTCGTATCCGATGCCGAAAACAAAATCAACCCGCCGTGTATCTTTGGCAGAATAATTGATAATGTTACTGCCTGTGATATTGCTATTGGGAATAATCATCTGCTTGTTGTCACCGGTTCTCATGATGGTGCTGAAAATAGAAATGTCCTCTACAACTCCGGCTACACCACCGGCTTCCACAAAATCACCGGATTTAAACGGTCGGAAGATAATCAGCATCACGCCAGAGGCAAAGTTGGCCAGCGATCCTTGCAGGGCGAGGCCGATGGCCAGACCGGCGGCACCGATAATCGCGATGAACGAAGTTGTTGCCACGCCAAGCGCATTCAAGGCGGCTATAAAGACAAAAGTCATGAGCATGATCCGGGTCAGGCTCAAAACAAATTTGGTCAGGGTCTCGTCGACGTTGGCTTTGTTCATGAGGCGGCGGACGATGCCGACCAGTATGCCAACAACCATGCGACCGATAATCAGAATCGCTAAGGCGCCGATAATCTGGGGACCGTAAAGCGCGCCCCATTCCACCAGTTTGTCCATCAGTTGTTCCATCTGCTTACTCCCTTATAATATGTGAACGTTTATAATGCTCTCTATGACAGAATTAACAAAACTATTAACCCAAGCTTCTTTAGTTATGTTCCTGCGCTGTTTTTCAAAAAAGCGTTCAAAGTATAGATAAGGAATTTTAGTCTGTCAAGTTCTTACCCGGCAACTCGGAGTCATGCCGTCCTTGTTTACGATCACCAAAGGCCGGTTGACGGTAGCCTTGAATTTCCCTAAATTTCCCGAAAGTAATCTGATGGAGTAAAAGTATGTCTTATCTGAAAAA
>JAUXBO010000297.1 GCA_030619345.1 Candidatus Zixiibacteriota bacterium
AAGGATGCTGGTGAGAGGACAGCATAAGACGGAGCCCTCCACCAATTTCAGACTTGTGTCTGTAAAAATGCTATCCCGCTGGAGAAATCTCAAAGACGCCTATCAGTTCGCTGCGCAAAGGTTGACAATTATAGGCCTGTTATGTTGAAGCTGCTCCAGTCGATGATTCCACCGTGGTCGCTGCCAATGATCCTGTGGTCAGCCCACTGGGTGAGGAGTTACCACCGGATCATAGCGCTCGCGTTAATTCTGCCTTTGCCTTTGCGTGTGCCGGCGGTTTCCTTCAACGGATGGCCGTAATATACGGCTGCGCTGAAATTATTCCCGATCTCGAAGATTGTCCCGACGCCTGCCGAGATAAGCGTCTGACGTTCTTCCTCGCCTGCCACCGCGTCCTTTATCTTGGTCCGGCCAAAATCGACAAAGATCAGGGGCGCGAGCTTTCTCAGATCTTCGTGTATCAATGTCTCGTCCCCGCCGGTCCGCCGATGCCTGACCAGGTCATATTCATATTGGAGCGAAGCCAATATGCCGCCATCGGCAACAATTTCGTATTCGTCGTAGCCTCTGACCGAGTACATGCCGCCGAAGGAAGTCATTTTTGCGGGCACCAGTCTTTCGGTAGGATGTATGTACCGGGCGGTGCCCCTGACCTGCTGGACTTTGTCTGCACCTACGTACTCACTGTAGCTGACCGCGGCCGTAACAATGGTGAAATCAGGATCCGCGTTTGTTCGCGCTTGTTCAAACTCGGTGCGGTTCGAGCCGCCAAAGCTTTGCACTCCGTTCAGCAGCAACGAAATATTCGACATGTCGTTCCTGCGATGGGCGCTGATGCCGAGCCCCCATAGATCCATCTCAACATCACTTGCAAAGAACTGGGGAAACAGTGATGGAGTGATCGTACTTTCCTCATGGCTCAGGGATCCGGAAACATCCACGAACCATCCTTGTCGCTGGAGCACGTTGTAACGCAGGACGCTTCCGTAGAATTTGCCGCTGCCGATGAAATCAATCACTCCGGATTCCGGATTTATATCGAACTCACTGTACCCACCATAAACATTCAGGCGAAGCCGGGGACCCCTTACCGGAAAATCGTAGCTTCCAAAAATCGAATAGTTCTCGTCGAAGTTATCCAGCGCCACTTGGTAGAGGGCGGTAAGTCTGTCGTCTATACCCAGCAAGTTGGTATTGATCACGCCGAATCTCGGAGACCACTGCCTGTCACTCGTACCGGAATTGTCCGCCTGAATGAACAAATGCCACGGATTTGTCTCGTGAACATCATATTCCAGCGCCAGAGTGTTGGGTTCGGCGCCTTCGGACACAATCGCCGATACATGTCTGTCGGGATTGAGATTGAGCAGGTTGACCAAATAGTCCAGCGCCCTCTGACTGGCCACCTCGTCGCGTTTCGCCGGCGACCACCTCTCAAGTACAGATCGCCTGAGATACCCTTGCTCGACCTCATTTCTTTCGGCGTCGAAGTATTTTATTCTCACCTCACTGACGGGAGCCTCAAGAATATTTATCGGTAAAATGCTACCCACAAGCTCGACGCCATTTACAATCGCACCCTCCGGCACATACACATAAATCCCGGAGTAGTCTTCGCCACGGTACACGGACAAGATGTATTGCGTCAAACCCTGGATGGTTCTCACCGAAACATCTCTGGGCTCGCCGGGCCGGGCCACTATCTCCCGAATCACCCTCAGGTCATAGAGATACTGACCTTCAGCCTCGGACAATCGGCGATCGGATGCGTTGAAAATTTCCGGCATGTATTCGAGCAGCCGCCCAGTTGATATCAGACGGTTGCCGCTGATCCGTAATTCTTTGACAACCAAGCGTACGCTCGTATCTTCGGGAAGATTCATTTCACCCGCCTGAGCAACACAAACAGCCAATCCCACGCAGATGAGAGCCACCCACATCTTGCAAAATGTACCCATCGTGTAACCTCTCAATACTAATCGAACCGTTGTTAAGTTAATCATTGCTTCTTCAAGTTAATCATTGCTTCTTCCTGTAGATTATCGTCTATCGTACAGAATAAATTAACATCAAATTCAAGGAAATAATCTGTCCTTCGCGAGCCCCGGGGGTATTATCAGCACTTTTGCAGGGTCACCAGCACTTTTCTCGGACCAATCGGTCTTCCTCTTTTTGGACCAGTCGGCATTCATTTCGGGGCTATCAATACTGATAACGGCATTCTCGGAGTCTCTCAGTATCAACCACACTGGATGTTACGACGGGCAACGACTCCGAAGGCCTTTGGAAAACTCCCTTTTGTACAAAGTTACTCCAATATAGATATTTAAGACTTGCACCCAACCTGTAACCTGCCTCGCCTTCTCAACGTTTCCGGCGACCTTCAAGAAAGCTCCTGTAATCCCGTCCAAATCCTTCATGGCACCAAGAAACGCCATCTTACCTCCCATGGAAAGCTCTTCTTCTCCACTGGTTCTGACGTTATCTATAATCGGCAAGTATAAAAGGTTTTCTGTACTTTATTAGTCGTATCCGGCGCGGAGATTTGATATCCTGTCTGAAAACAAAAGTCAAAGTGCAAAATTGAGGAAGTCATCGGCCGGAGGTGGATTCCGCAGTTTTGATCTTTAATGTTTGATATTTGATTTTACCTTTGTGGAAGGGACATAGTATGGCACGGAAAAATCTGTTTTGCCTGGCTTCTGTTTTACAATTCGCATTTGTTCTGCTTAGTCCGGGATGTGCGGCGGCGCAGGTCCGGGAGCCTGAGGCAGTGATCGGGCACGAGGTCGGGGCCGATTACAAG
>JAUXBO010000079.1 GCA_030619345.1 Candidatus Zixiibacteriota bacterium
TACGAAAAATTACTGGGGCGTCGAGGGGGCGGTTCCCGCGGTATGCTGGCCCAGACTTCTTCTCACCTGTACGTGCTGCTCCTGATACTGCTCGGCAACATCGCCTATTTTCGTAGCCGACGGAAAGGCGACAAGTAATGGATATCTCGACACTTGTAGCCGGATTTCTAACCTTGGCTATATTCTCTTTTTTGTATCGAGACAATCCCGTATACAAGATGGCGGAGTCGCTCCTTATCGGTGTCTCAATCGGTTACACCCTTGTGATTATCTGGACCACGACCATTGTCGACATCATGGTGGTACCATTGTTTTCTGATGGAAAGCTCGGGTTGATCATCCCGCTGGTTCTCGGCTTGATGATGTTTGCTCGCTTCCACTCCAAGACGTCAGCTCTGTCGAAAATACCAATAGCGGTGATGATTGGCTCGGGGGCCGGGGTGGCCATTCCGGTTATGTTAGAGGCGAGGACGCTCAAACAGATATCGGCCACCGTAAGTCCGCTGGTAACCGAGTCAGGGACCCCGGACATCGCCGCGCTGGTGGTACTGACCGGAGTTTTGTGCACGATGAGCTATTTCTATTTTAGTCGAGAACATAAGGGCGCTTTTGGTCAGGCGGCGAAGCTGGGCACTTGGTTCCTGATGTTGTTTTTCGGCACGACTTTTGGGTATACGGTAATGTCCCGAATGTCGACCCTGATCGGCCGGATGGAGTTCCTGCTATCCGATTTCCTACACCTGGTCGATTAGATCAGTGTCCGCGAAGTGAGAACAGATGACCTGCCCAAAATGTAAAGTCGCCATGCGCGAAGAAAAACGCTCATTCCATAAACGGCGTAAATGGATCTGCCCCAAGTGCGGTCGGACCAGATTCCAGCAACAGGTCGACCGCAAATCAAAGAAAGACGAGTAATTGCCTGATCTGAAAAATACCGATGTTCGTATCGGGACCAGTGGCTATTCGTTCGAGCACTGGCGAACCAACTTTTATCCCAATGATATAGATAAAGGAAAAATGCTCGATTACTATGTGAAGTATTTCCAAACTGTTGAGATTAATTCGACCTATTATCGCATTCCTCATCCGGCCGTCATGGCCAATATCGTCAAAAAGGCGCCTTCCGGATTTGATTTTATAATAAAGGTCCCTCAATCATTCACCCACCGCCGTACCGATATCGAGAAAGATGTGCAGTTGTTTTCCGAGGCGTTGCGTCCGATGGTTGAATCAGGAAAATTGTCGGGCCTGTTAGCCCAGTTTCCTTATTCATTTAAATTCGATCAGAATTCACTCGATTATGTCTCCATATGTCGTGATGCGGTGGGGGAGATTCCACTTTTTGTGGAGTTTCGTCATGACAGTTGGCTGAATCGTACCATGTACGACCAACTTCGGTCGGAAGAAATCAATTATGTCTGTGTCGACGGCCCCCAACTTCGGGGATTGTTGAAACCGGATTTTTTCACGACAACTTCAACCGGTTATGTTCGTCTGCACGGTCGTAACGCAGAAAAGTGGTGGGGAGGCGGTGATGAACGGTATGACTACTTGTATTCAGAAGCCGAGTTGGATGAGTGGTGCGAACGACTCGATAAAGCCAAATCAAAAATGAACCGTCTCTATGTCTTTTTTAATAATTGCCATCTCGGCAAAGCTGCCACCAATGCCCTTCAATTTTCAAAAATAATTCAGTCATATAGTTGATAATCTTAGTTTTTGGTTGACCCAAACGAACTTTCCTGTTATTAACACCGAAAATTAGGAATGTATCATGTTATTGCAATTAAAAGACATTCATAAAGAATTTGATGGCAAGGTCGCCGTTGACAAGCTATCACTGGCGGTCGAGCGAGGCGTCATATACGGGATTATCGGTCCCAACGGTGCGGGCAAGACAACCACCATCAGGATGGTCATGAATATCACGATACCTGATTCGGGAGAGGTTCTATTCGATGGCCATCCGGCGGATGCCGGTTTTCGTGACCGGGTGGGGTACCTTCCGGAAGAGCGCGGTTTGTACAAGAAGTTGACGCTGGAAGAAGTTATCATCTATATGGCTGAATTGAAGGGAGTTTCCCCGAAGATAATTAAGCCTAAAATTGGCGACTGGCTAGAGCGCGTTGATCTGACCGAGTATCGTAAGAAAAAGGTCGAAGAACTGTCCAAAGGGATGCAGCAAAAACTTCAGTTTGTCACGACCATTATTCATGAACCAGAATTGCTAATTCTTGATGAAATATTCAGCGGGCTTGATCCTCTGAATATGGAAAAAATCAAAGAGATAATCCTGGAGCTAAAGCGTGCCGGAACAACGATACTATTTTCCACCCATGTCATGGAACAGGCGGAAAAACTGTGCGATAATATTTGCATGATCCACCAGGGGAAAAAAGTCATAGATGGACGACTAAGCGAGGTTAAAGCCAAATTCGGCAAAAATGCTATCCAGATTGAAATTGAGGGAGACGGTGCGTTCATTGCCTCTCTTCCCGGCGTAAAGGGATTTAACGAGTTCAATAATTACATAGAGATTCGTATCGACAATACCACTGACACCAATTCGATTCTCAAGGAAGTTGCCAACCGGGTTGTTGTTCGTCGGTTTGATATAGTTGAACCATCACTGTATGACATTTTCATCGACACGGCCAAAATTGACCCGAACCAACTTGAGACAATTGGGGAGAGCCAGAATGTCTAAGTTTTGGGTTATTTTCAGGAAAGAGTATTCTCAGGTAGTCAAAAAGAAATCGTTCATAATCAGTATTGTACTGACGCCGATATTCATGGGTGGCATTATGGTCATCCCGGCCTTTCTGGCGCAGAAGAAATCTACGACGGCTGAGAAAATTGCCATAGTTGATCAGAGTGAAATGGGAATAGGACAGAAATTTATCGATGAGATTTCTGAATACAAACTCGAAGATACCGAAGACAATCTCGAAGATACCGAAGACAATTACTATAACGTAGAGGAGATGTTTACGCTCACGGCGGCTGACTCAGCCAGATTCTCAACAGTGACTGACTCCCTGCGAACTGAAATCATTGAAGATGGCCTTAAATACTTTCTCGTCATTCGTCCCGAGGCGCACGTTTATGACAGCAATCTGTATCTTATCACAAACTCGGATAACTTCACGACAATAAAGCGCTTTGAGTACCGTTTATCGCAGATACTATCCGGTATTCGGCTGGAACAATCTAATGTAAACCTTAGTGTCGATTCGGTTCTTGAGATCACGCGCCGGATTGACCTGCGTACAAAGGATGCTCTGGGAGAATCGATACCTTTTGAGATTAAATACTTCGGTGCGTTGATTCTGGTGATGATGATGTTTAGTATGGTGATCGGGTTCGGCTCACTCTGTATGCGGACGGTTATCGAAGAGAAAAACTCTCGAATTATGGAAGTTCTGATTTCGTCGGTGTCGCCGTTTCAGCTGATGCTGGGAAAAATCTTTGGACTCGGCGCAGCTACTCTCACCCAGGTTTCGGTCTGGATATTGATGGGTTCTTTATTGTACACTCAACGAGGGATGTTTGATCTCGATCCTTCAATAGACCGCCTGATATTTAATCCCGTGATAGTCATATTCTTTGTTCTATTCTTGATAACTGGCTATCTCCTTTACTCAACAGCTTTTGCATTCATCGGAGCCATTGTGAATAATGAAAAAGAGGCTCAGGGATTTATCTTCCCTATAACGATGATGCTGATGCTACCGGTGATACTGGGAATCTCAGTGGTACAGGATCCAAACTCCACTATGGCTACGATCTTGTCGATGACGCCTTTTATTGGTCCTTCCATGATGATGATGCGAATTGTCTTTGTAGCGCCTACCGTTACCGAATACTCGCTGTTTAGTGGTATTGTTGGCGAAGCAACTCTGGCATTGATGGTCGTTATCCTGTCGATAATTTTTATGATCTGGCTGACAGCCAAGATATTCCGTATCGGCATCCTGATGTATGGCAAGCGCCCCACTCTTCCGGAAATCATGAAATGGATCCGATACTAGGGGAGAGGCTGTAACATGACCATGGATAAACGAAAATCGGTGGCCCGAACGCTTGTTCTACTGGCTTTGATTGTGTTCTTCTCGGCCAATACTCTCTACATGTTTGAGATAGCGCCTTCTGAAATCCAGGCCTCTTCGAGCAAGAAGTACTCTCTTGATTTCGAAAACGTAAAATCGAAGGGACCAAATCTGAATCTCAAAGCGGCTCTTTTGGTGGATTACGACTCCAACGATGTCATCTATGCCAAGAACTGCAATAAACTGCGACCGATTGCTTCAATAACCAAGCTGGTCATGGCCATGGTCCTGGTTGATAGTAAAGTCGACCTTAAGAAGACGGAGAAAATAACGAAAGCGGATGCGTATCGCTCTTCTAAGTCTCGCCTGTCGGTGGGATTCGAAGTGACGTTGTATGATCTTCTGTATGCCGCTCTGTTGAATTCGGATAATCGCGCGGCGCGCGCTTTGGCCCGGGCAACGTGCGGGAGCATTGAGGCCTTCGCCCGCGAAATGAACAAGAAGTCGCGTGAGTTGGGACTAAAGTCGACGATTTTCTATGAACCCACCGGCCTGGACTCCAGAAACGTCTCGACCGCCGTGGAGGTGGCCAAGATTGTGCATTATGCCTATCAGTATGAACTGATTGCAAAAGTTACTTCGACAAAACAATATCGCGTCAAAATCCTTAATAAAAAGAACACATACCGCCAGATGGCCAATACGAATCTGCTGACCGTCTCACCATATCGAGTTCTGGCTGGAAAAACAGGTTATATACGAGCATCGGATTACTGTCTGGCCACACTGGTGAAGAATCGCGATGGTCGTCGGTTGACGGCGGTGGTCCTCGGCGTACCGGGGGATAAACTCCGATTTCGCGAGGCCAGGAAGTTGATCGACTGGGGCTATCGACAGCTTCCGTAAATCCCTGAGACGCAAACGTAAGATTATAGGAAAACAATATGCCCAAAACAGTTCTTGTCACTGGCTCTTCCGGTACGGTCGGGAGTGCTTTGGTAATGGAATTAAGGCGTCGTAAATTCGACATCATACCTCTTGACATCAAACCCTGCCTTTGGGACAAGCGGATCAACCGCGCAACTGTACGACATGATCTTCGAAAACCAATGAGCAAACTGCGCCTGCGGAAGAAACCGGATACTATAGTACATCTGGCCGCAAACGCTCGGGTTCACGATCTGGTAGTAAAACCTGAACTCTCCATGCATAATTATCTGATGACGCATAATCTTCTCGAGTATGCACGGGAAAGGGGCATCAAAGAGTTTATCTTCGCCTCATCACGTGAAGGCTATGGAGAGTCAAAAGCGGGAGTTAAGCGCAAAGAGAGTGATACCCATGTGTCCACAATCAAATCCCCGTACACGGCTTCAAAATATGCCGCAGAGTGTTTGATCCATTCGTATGGTGAGTGTTATGACATATCCCCGGTGATTGTTCGGCTTTCCAATGTTTACGGTCGCTATGATATCTCTGAACGTGTAATTCCGTTGTTCATTTATTACGCCCTAAGAAACAGGCATATTACCGTCTTTGGCCGCGAAAAGGAACTGGACTTTACTTTTGTAGATGACGCTGTCGATGGTTTCATCCAGATAATTCAACGCTTTAAGAAAGTCGGTGGGAATGCTTTCAATCTCTCAAGCGGTAAAGGGGAGAAGCTATTGACTCTGGCTGAGATGATTATCAAGAATCTGGACTCAAAATCGACACTTTCAAGCATCGATAAGAGAGTCGGTGAGATATCATCATATATTGGAGATATTAGCAAAGCCAGGCGGATGTTAGGCTACAAGCCTAAAGTATTCCTTAAAGAAGGCGTCGCAGCCAATATCGATTGGTATTGCAATGTTACCACTGAACGCAGGATTCTAGAAATTCAGCGAAGGAACCTGGCCAAACGCGGATGGGCCTGATTACTTGGCCCAGAGATTATACTTAAGAATACACCAGATAGCTTTGACGCCATCTCTCCAGCCGATTTTCTTGCCCTCATCATAAGTTCGGCCGTAGTATGATATTCCCATTTCATAAATACGAACGCGCTTGCGGGCCACTTTGGCGGTGATCTCCGGTTCAAACCCAAATCTGGGTTCCTTTATATCGATAGACTTAATGATATCGGCCCGGAATACCTTATAGCAGGTCTCCATGTCGGTCAGGTTTATGTTGGTCATCATATTTGAGAGAAGAGTAAGTAATCTGTTTCCTACATAATGCCAGAAATAGACCACACGATGTGGTCGGCCTCCGGCGAAACGGGAGCCATACACAACATCTGCCTGGTCGTTCAGAATCGGAGCTATGAGTTCCGGATATTGATTGGGATCGTATTCGAGGTCCGCGTCCTGAATAATAACAATATCTCCGGTGGCCTGTCGGAATCCGGCCTTGAGGGCGAAGCCTTTTCCATAGTTACGTGCTTGATAAATGACCTTGTCTACTTGAGACTCAAGCTTTTCGGCAAGTAAGTCCCGGGTGCCATCGGTGGAGTAGTCATCCACCAAGATCAATTCCTTGATCGGGACGGGGGCCTGCAAAATACGCTCGATGATTTCCTCAAGGGTTGCAACCTCGTTATATATGGGTACTATGATGGAGAGCTTAATGTTATCGATACTGGCAGGGAATCGAGCCACGGGACCGTCCTATAATATATATTATGTTAACATGCACGCAAGTTCAACTCCAATTGCTCCACCTTTATCGGACCACAATATTGAAAATTCTTCCAGGCACATAGATTTTCTTTATGATTGTCTTCCCTGAGGTGTATTGCTGAATCTTGGGACTGATAAAGACTGCCTGTTCCACCACTTCCTGATCTGCGTCCGATGGTACTTGCACTGTAATCCGTAATTTGCCATTGATCTGCACCGCAATGCTGATCTCATCATTTACAATCGCGTCTTCATCATATTGAGGCCAACTGGAGTGCAACACTGAATACTCAAATCCGCACTCAAGCCACAATTCTTCCGATATATGCGGTGCCAGCGGAGCCAGCATCTGAATGATCTTGATTATCACCTGATCATTGAGACCATCATCGGAGGTCTTGTCAGGGCTGTAGTCGCGAGCTAATTCCATCAGGGCTGCAATGGCGGTATTGAACTGAAGGCGCTCGATACTTTCGGTAACTTTCTTAATAGTCTGATTCAGCTTGACGTACAAACCCCAGTCAGAATCCGACAGATCACCATGCTTAAAGTGTTCCTTTAAGTTAGTATCCGATGAGCGGAATCCATCTTTGAGCGCAAGTATCTTATTATACAGAAATTTCTCTACGCCGGTCAGGGTATCATCACTCCAGATTACTTCGCGCTCTGATGGCGCCGTGAAAAACATCCCTAATCGGGCCACATCCACACCGCGCTGATCAATAAGCTCTATGGGTGAAACTACATTTCCTTTCGATTTGGACATAACCTCGCCCTGAGCATCACAAACCATACCATGATTAAACAGCTTTTTGGCGGGCTCAGTACTGTCCAGAAGTCCGATATCATAAAGGAATTTGTGGAAGAACCTGAAATATAGCAGATGTCCAGTAGCGTGTGTTATCCCGCCAACATACAGATCGACCGGCAACCAACTCTGTCCTTTGGATTTTTCTATCAGTTCGTTTTCGTTGTGGGGATCAAGATAGCGCAGATAATACCAGGACGAGCAAACAAACGTATCCATAGTGTCGGGGTCACGTTGGGCGTCACCGCCGCACTTGGGACACTTGACATTCATAAACTCAGGTACGTCGGCCAACGGAGACCGCCCCTTTGGCTGGAAATTGCTTACTTTGGGGAGTTCGACTGGCAGTTGATCGTCCGAAACTGGAACTTCACCACACTTTTCACAATGAATTACCGGGATGGGGCAGCCCCAATAACGCTGGCGACTCAGCGACCAGTCTTTCAGCTTGAAATTAACTTTATGTCGTCCGAATTGCTTGGATTCAGCATGCTCGGTAACTTTCTTGACAGCTTCTTTACCGATCAAACCATCGAATTCGGCTGAATTAACCATGACCCCGTAGTCGGTAAACGCTTCTTTCATCTCCTTGACATTCAGCGTAGTCTTGGCATCAGGGTGAATTACTACTTTAATTGGGATGCCGTATTTACGAGCGAAGGCGAAGTCGCGACTGTCATGTCCGGGCACCGCCATAACGACCCCGGTCCCGTAACCGGCCAGAACGTAATCAGCCACCCAGAGTTGGACTTTCTCGCCGTTATATGGATTGATCGCGTATTTACCAGTAAACACGCCGTCCTTTTCTTCGGTCGCCGAGGCACGCTCTATGTCGCTCCGTGCGAGAGCCTTCCGTCGATACTCATCCACCTGCGCCGTGAACTCCCCCTGTAGATTCAAGCTGTCAATAAGTTCCGACTCCGGAGCGATGGCCATGAAGGTCACGCCGAAAATCGTATCCGGCCGGGTAGTGAATATTGGGAGCTTCTCCCCTGTTTCCTCGATAGTAAAGTCTATTTCAGCGCCGTAAGATCGTCCTATCCATTCGCGCTGCATTGTCTTGACATTTTCAGGCCAATCGGGCAAGGTCTCAAGATCGTCGATCAAGCGGTCGGCATAATCTGTAATCTTAAAGTACCACTGGACCTGATGTTTCTTTTCGACCAAAGTACCACAGCGTTCGCATTTGCCTTGCACAACTTGTTCGTTGGCCAGTACTGTTTTGTCCTCGGGACACCA
>JAUXBO010000179.1 GCA_030619345.1 Candidatus Zixiibacteriota bacterium
ACGTGGAAGCTTAATATGTCGAAGCCGCAAGGGATTTGACAATTCCAGCTACGAGAAAATGGTCAGGCGGTCGATCCAGATCTGCGTAAGTGCCTTTTGTTCAGAAGAGATAAAATCGGGCAGGGATTCGCCTTCAAGATGTTTCTCAAGCGCATTGAGGGCGATCTGAGTATCTTCGACTGTGAGAGTTGTTCCGGTCTCATCTTTGAGTTTGTCGCGAAATCGAATTGTCTCTGAAAACAGCATCGCTACCGTTCCGGTTGGGTTCTCTGAATCATCAAAAAGTGATGCTCCGAGAGATTGAATCAACAATCGAAGTTTATTATCAGACATTTCAGTATCTCTACTCCTTCCCTATTAGATTATTGTCGGCAGATTGGCCGTGGTCTGGACATATGGATGAAGATGTACTACTTATGACACAAGTCATGTTATGACACAGTCATGCTGAGCTTGTCGAAGCATGTTCCATTGACCTTAATAACCACCCTTCGACTCCGCTCAGGGTGACTTAGCTTTGAAGCACTCTGCCATTCAGATCGGTCATCCACTAATCCCCACCCGAAGTATTGCTTTCGAGCCATGCAGTTCGGTATTTGTTAAATCGTTCTCTAGACTCTTGCTCCAAGCCGGATAGGACTATTCGCAGTCCCGGAAACCTAGCAAGGCTTCTTGCCTGATAATCTGATAGTATGGTCACGCTCGGCAGGAATATCGTAACAACATTCGAGGTTGCTATTATGTCCGCTTGTCGATCCGACAATGACCTAATATTGTTGAGTCTCAATCCATATTGATTCCACATGGCTTTCACAACTGGAAAAAAAATCGAACTTGAATCTGGCAATTCGAATCCAGCAGGAACAAATTCGCAGAGCGCCTGCAGACTCACGTCAGAGACTGTCAAAACATCGTCAATTGCGAGTATTTTAGACTGTGCGCCAGATAAAATCTGGGCAATATATTTTTCGAGAGTTTGTAATCCGCTTATTCGCAGTCGATGCATTTTGCACTGAACTATTGCCTTTGCATCCACAACCTCTAGACTTTCAGGGCAATACACTCTAACACCATATATTACATCTTTCGCAATTGCTTTAGCCAACCTAACACTCATCGAATCGATACTATTGAATCGAGCGGGCAGCTTAGACTCAATCAATTTTTTCCCGAGTTCATCGGTCATCGATCCAATACTGCCCAGTCGTAAGCTACTTCCCGAAAAGCCAGAGAGCGCAAGAAGTACGCTGTCGTCAAAGCGATTAAATTTGGGCAATTCCATAGTGTCGGCAGCGGTGGTTGCAAGTATCTGCAAAGCACGATTGTCGATCGCCGGACAATACAGTCTCAGATGATCTCCACTGAACTCCGAAATTGCCCTTGCCAACACCGTGTCAATCGATGGAATCTGATAAGGAAAGAATTCCGTTCTACTGGTATTTCTAAGTAGAACCTCTTTAACTTTTTCCGGCGTCAGCCGAAGATGCGGTGCATAAATATGCTGTCCAAGACAAGGAGTCGAAGGCACCGAAAGCAGCAGTGCTGCGAATATCAGATTTATTTTACTTCGCACGACTTTCCTCCAGCATGAACATAAAGCAGTATCAATAATACAGACGCTTTGAGCCCTGAGTTCGTTCAATAGCCCCTCTACAGCAACTGCTGCTGGTTGGAATCAGAAGCCAGTTTCAGGCCAAGATGTTTGGCGGCTTCCGCTGAGGCCATCCGCCCCCGTTTGGTGCGCTGGATAAAGCCGATCTTGAGCAGATATGGCTCGACCATATCAACCAGCGTATCGATCTCTTCGTTGAGCGTTGCGCCCAGCGCCTCAATCCCGACCGGACCGCCTTTGTAATAATCAATTATGATTTTGATCATTTTACGGTCGAGATCGTCGAGACCAACCGAATCGATTCCCTCGGCATCAAGTGCTTTTTCGGATAGCTCAGTGCTGATCTTACCGTCCCCTTTTACCTCCGCATAGTCACGTACTCTACGGAGCAGCCGATTGGCAATACGTGGTGTTCCACGTGACCGCTGAGAGATTATAGCAGCTGACTCGGTGTCAATTTCGGTTTCAAAAATTGAGGCCGAGCGAAGAATGATTTTGGCCAAATCTTCGGGCGGATAAAAATCGAGATGATAAAATAGGCCGAACCGATCCCTCAGCGGTGCCGAAAGCATCCCTGCTCGGGTCGTCGCACCGATCAGCGTAAACTGCTTGAGAGGGACATTAATAACTTTGGCAAAGGCTCCCTTGTCGACCACAAAATCAACCTTGAAATCTTCCATGGCCGGATAGAGAAACTCTTCGATCACCGGCGACAAACGGTGGATTTCATCGATAAAGAGAATGTCTTTGTCGTTGAGATTGGTCATAATCCCCATCAGGTCACCCGATCGCTGCAGAGCCGGACCCGAAGTGACATAGATGTTGGAGCCCATCTCTTTGGCAATAATATGCGCCAGCGTAGTTTTGCCGAGTCCCGGTGGGCCATAGAAAAGAGTGTGCTCCATGGCTTCATCGCGACCACCTGCCGCCTTAAGCGCTACTTTCAACTTCTCGCGTAACTCGTTCTGCCCCACGTACTCATCAAGCGACTGTGGCCGCAATGACGTCTGCAGTGATTCTTCTTCGGGGCCAATTGGCTCGCCGGTGACTATTCTTTCTCTACTCATTCTGCCCTGAATCTACAGCCGCACGGGCTACTTCGCCAGTTGATTTTTGAATATGAATGAGATCAGTTCTTCGACCGAGGCGATTTTCGGATTGTTCTCCATCGCCTTTTCAATCATCGCCTGCGCTTCCGGCGTCTTGTACTGAAGTTGTGTGAGAACTTCGACAGCTTCTTTTTCAAACGGCGTGATAATCGGCTTAGTCTGTTTTTTCCTGGCCAGTGGTTCACCATCTTTGGACAGGGCAAACTTGGCTGTCTTGCCATTGAGTTCGGCGATGATCTTTTCCGCCAGCCGCGCTCCAACTCCGGGGAGTTTGCTGAGCGTCGACGGGTCACGGGTCTCAATTGCCGTAGCGATATCTTTGATTGGGATGACTAACGATTTGAGGGCCTTCTTGACTCCCAGCCCCGGCACCTGGGTGATTAACGAGAAGAATTCCCGGTCGACAGAATTGGTAAAACCGACCAGACGCGGGTAATGGTTTGACTTTCGGTCCCCGGCTTCAATATAGTAGATCGTCTCAAAGCTGATCGACTCACCGACTTTGCCATTCTCTTTCAACCGATCCGCCAACGCTGAGGGTACCAGAATCTGATAGTAAATTCCATTGTTGTTGATCAGCGCATACTGATCGGTAATGGAGGTAAGCTTCCCTTCAATTCGACTTATCATGACGAAACGACCCCTTCCCTTTCGGTCACACGGCAGTGGCAGAGCGCAATAGCCAGCGCATCGGCAGCATCGGGCGGTTCCGGCACGGCAGCCAGATCAAAAGTTGAGCAAATCATCATCTGCATCTGTCGTTTGGAAGCACGGCCGTTGCCGGTAAGTGATTTTTTTATCCGGGTGGACGCGTATGGAAAGATTGGAATTTTTGCCTCGGCCGCTTTAAGAAAAACCACCCCGCGTGCATGCCCCATGATTATTGCTGTTTTTGGATGATCGTAGTGTGAGTACAATTCTTCGACCGCGACAGCGTCCGGTTCAAACTGGCGAATTATATCTTCGAGCTCTCGGGATATTTCATGCAGTCGATCCCGCATGCTGTCTTTCTGATTGTTACGGATCACACCGGCTTCGATAATCTTCGGCTCGCCGTCTCCGATTTCTATAATGCCGTATCCGGTAATATTCAGACCGGGATCAATTCCGAGAATTTTCATACCGGAGAATATCGAGAAATCAAAGGCGCATCAACTAAAAAGGAACATCCAGTGCCGGATGTGATACAGGCCAGAAGGTAGACCCTTCTGGCCCGTGACTAAGTTATTTCTTTCCCTTTTTCTTCTTACCTGGCTTTGACTTTTTCGGCTGGTCCGAGTTGGCCCTGGCCTCTTTCATACGTTTCTGTTTTGCCTGATTCTTTATCTGGTGATTAATCTTAACGAAATTGTGACCGTCTTTACGAAGCTTAGCAACTTCCTTAGGAGCATATCCATAACGCGCAGAAACAAAGGTCAGGTTCACAGAATTAATGATATCAATATCGGTCAGATGGATGTCTTTCCATTTCTTTCGCGGCTTATTCTTGAAATGCCCCCAGGCTTTTCCGTACGGAGGTCCGGGGTCAGAATCAAACTTGACATAATAGGCTTCGGCCGTCAGGCCAAAATGGAGGCTTATCTCCATCCAGCTCTTACCATGGGCACGCAGGTCGACAACCACCCAGACCGGAACATCGGCACGCTCGGCAATAAAAAATGCTACCGGGATTTCCTCATCGGGGATTGAACGCTTCCTTACTTTTTCAACCTTATCAACCGAGACCTGAAAATGCTCGCCAATGGCCAGATGGAAATTCTTGATACCATCTTGATCGGCATGGATACCAATCTCCACTCCAGCTTGTAAATTGCCGGCGATGAAAACCGTGCAGAAAACGGTTAACAAAATAGCGGTTATGTTCTTTTTCATCATTCCTCCAGTTAGACCGGGGTACGTTTATTTCTTGTTAAGAGATGATACTCTCCTGTTATCGGCCTTCCGTGGCGGGCAAATTAGCGCTATTTGGTTACGGATCACAATTTGCTAAATCCCAATAAACGGCACCAATACATGACCGAGTTACCTGCCCCCACATAAACCGGCCCAGGGAAGCTGCTCTGGTCGGGCTAAAATATGGACAAAAATAACCGATATAAATTGTATGACAAAGCTCACAAGCATAAGTTACGAAATTGACAAGTCTGCCGGCATAGTCTACAAGAAACATCATGGATCTATCACCCTGGAAGATGAGATTGGTATCATCACACGTCTTTTTGCCGATCCGGAGTTTGAACTCGGGATGGATATCATGTGCGAACTCAGCGAAGCCGAAGCGAATTGGGATCTGAAAAAGATGGATCAGTTCCGCGCTTTCCTCGGAGATTTTGTTGAGAAGGCCGCAAGGTCCAAGTGGGCGATAGTCTCGCCCGGTGGGCCAACCAATCATAATGTTCGGCTGTTCATCAAACTCAATGACTCACTCGGCGGGAAAATCGATATGCGGCTATTCAAGAACTGCGAAGACGCCCACGCGTGGTTTGCAAAATCCCGAGCAAAAGTCGCCATCACAAAAGCATAGACTTGTAGATTTTGTGGCTGGTGATTTGGTCAGGAAGTGCAACCCTGCACCCCTAATGATCTATTACTCAGAATCGCATCTGCATCCATAACAATACTCCTTTATGGAGGAGGAGCGGGACCGGATTCTTCAGAGATTTGGCAATGATTCTGGTTATGTATTGTCAATACTCAGGGTGGCACGCTCAAACTTGTTTTGGGCGTGGCTTCTCTTAGAATCCGGGCCAAACAAGTTTGACCTTGTACCCCACACCTAACAGGTGGGTTTATTTTTCGCTGACGCCAGTCTCGATATTGAACCCACCATAAATGGTGGGCCACCCGATGATAATGCTGTTCAACATAAATCTTGTGATGTC
>JAUXBO010000135.1 GCA_030619345.1 Candidatus Zixiibacteriota bacterium
AACGAAAAATGCGCCGGGTGATCTTTTTGCAAAGAACGAAGTATAGCTAAGAGTATAGTGAAATATGGTTCCGTCATGTTCGAAATTGAGCGCACAGGCAACGGGAACTCTATCGACCGCGTGTAGCATCATACAAATGTGATTTTCACTCCAGAGGTTTTGAAACAGATCCAGATAGAAAGCACGATTGTCGGATGCGCAAAACTTGCTGGGTGAGGGCGTCCCTTTCCATCGGTCAATGTGCAGGTGGAACAGGTGCTGTAACAATCCCTGCGCCTCGATTAAATCATCGATTCTCCTGAGTTCAAACCCGCCCATCCTATTAAAGTGGTTCACCGCTTTTTTGTAATTGCGCCCTTTTCGAAGTGTGAATTCGGTCTGTTTATCCTGAGGGCCACCATATTCGAAGTAGTGACATCGGTCCGTTTCCCGTTTTATCCAGGTCAGGTTCAACTTATCTGCTGCCGCCTCCAAAGTTGCGAGGGTACCAGATCGCTCGCTGATCTGGTCGAACTGAATCGTTGTCCAGTCGGATTTAATCTGGTTCAAATAGAGCAACACAGTGCGAATGATTTCAGGTGAACTTTCTCCGATAATGTCATGGTAATCGAAGTTGGGACTCCCCCAAAACTGAATGATTTTTCCACCTGATTCGTTAGTTTTTACCAGAGGTACAATAGTAACAACAGCGGAATTGCGTTTTACTACAAGCACAAAGGGGCGATAGTCTTTGCCAAAGGCATGCCACCAGGACTTATGAAATCCCCATGTCTGGTAAATGGTTTTGAACGACTGCCCGGTCACAAGACTGTTCCACTGGTCCGACAGCGCCGCGAGTGATTCAACCTCCTGTATCAGTTCAATCTTAAGGGCTGAAGCCGCGTCTTTAGGTTGAGGACTGTTCACTTTGTCTCACCCATCAGAGCATAGTAGAGGCCGGACATTCTGGCCTTGAATTCATAGATGCCGGTGTCAATGCCGACTGATATCCGTTTCATCTCAAACGGGTCTCCAATTCGGTCTTGAAGTCCATCGGTTGTAGCCACGGCTGCTTTGATACCAGCCTGCTCCAAAATTGTTTTGGTGGCAGCGTTGAAGCGGCCAGAGGGGTAGCAGAAAAGAGAAATCGGTTCGATTCCCCAGCCTGTCAATTTATCAATACAGGAGCGGATCTCTTCTTTCTGTTTTTCATCGCTTACCGACGAAAGTGTGATATGATAGTTTGTATGTCCGCCAATCTCAAAGAGGGGATCTGCAGCAAGTTTTTGAAGCTGCGCTTTGGTCATAAGTCGAAAAGGGCTGGTGTCGGCTCGTTCGGTCGATCCGATCTGAAGTCGTATCGCTTCCACAACCGGAGCAGTCGAACCCTCGGGGCGCGATTTTAGTTCCCTGTTTATTGCTATTCCAATGGTCGACCGTTCATCTTCGTCACCGGGTATGTCAAATTTGCCTAGCCCATAAGGGGTGAGGTCCAATGTAGTGGCTTTGGTACGTACAATACTGTCGAAAATATTGCCACTAGAAATTTCAACTTGCATCTCGGACAAAGCTGGCACTGCGAAGCAGACAGACGGTAACTTCAATTTTCGCATGATCGGTGCTGCAACTTCGGCAACACTGGACATCCCGTCATCAAACGTAATTACTGTCGAGCGCGGTTCCAGAGGCTGCTGGTCAACAAGTCGGCTACCGGGGATTACGTTGAAATAGCGTGTCAAATGTTCCATCTGCCTCATGAATTCCGGTTCGTGCACCAACAACCAGTAACAAGAGGAGTACCGTTTGCGAGTTACGCCATGATACATTAGGATGCGTAACTTTGATCGGTTAAGCCATCTAAATAGGAGATTCAATCCCAAGAGGTCGACGCAGCACAATAGAATTCTGAATACTTGTTGCTTCACTAGGTGTTCCAAAGCTAAGAGACCAATAATCGTCCCATCATCGTCCAATAGGTGAAGCCTTATGTCGGCCCCATTGATGACGGTTTTCCCATTTTATAACGGATCGTATCTGTGATCTTCTTTCCAACCACTTCCCAGGTGTATTCGGACTTTAACCTGGAGAAACCACGCAGCCCCATTTCTCGGGCAAGCTCGGGCTGGCCGAGGATCCTTATGATATGTTCCGTGAGGCGTTGACTGTCTCCCGGTTCAATAAGGAGGCCTGAATCACCATGTTTGATCATTTCCGGCATCGCATCAACGGTAGTGCCGATACACGGAAGCTTACACGACATCGCTTCCAAGAATACCTGTCCCAGGGGTTCGAATCTAGATGGCATCACAAAAAGGGCGTGATCGTAATACAACTCTCGCACTTGGTTGCGGTCTGCAATCCTTCCGAGATAGCTGATTCCTTCCATGTCCACAGATAATTCTGTCGGCCCTACGAACGTCAGCTCGGCCCCCGGTATAACTTTGCGCACCTCGGAGAAACTATCAAGTAAAGTGTCTAAGCCTTTACCTTTGAATCCCTTCCCCACAAAAAGTATCTTACGGGACGAGTAGTCCGGTAGCCGATCCTCATCGAAAGTGTCATAGGGAGAACTCACCCCGGCACCTACGGTAACAACATGCTCTTTGGGGATACCGTAGTCATGCACGATAGACTGACGCGCATTTTCAGTTGTCGTAAGAACAATGGCGGATGACTGGTATAATTTCCGTTCTTGTTCTATCCAGTAGTCCTGCTCAAATCCTTCTTTTCTTTTCCACTCGCTGTTCCTTTTCCTGGATAATAGCGAAGTGTAGTCCACGTGGAGGATTAGAGGCAACTCATTAGTGGTACTGAGAGGATTCCACAGAGCACCGACCTGGTAAATGGCATTTGCGGAATCCTTTGACATGGCAACTATTCTCTGAGCAGCGGCTGACTTAACATTGAATGCTCTTGCAGTCGTATGGTAATGGAGATCACGGCGCGTTCCCCACAATTTCTTCACAGGATGAAAACTGGTTAACGTACACCAGGCTTTAAACCAGGGTACCTCAACTTGCCTTCTATCTATTGTCAATCCCTGCTGTTCGATTGCATCAAAGAAAGAATTTTCAAAGCCAGAAAATATAGTTGCCGGTGATATTCCTACCAATTTCATGAAATTCCTCTCTCCCAATCACACAGCTTGCCAAGCCACATTCTCCTATTGCGACCCTCTCCTTCACGAAGCGATCCATTTGGAATATACAATACGGACCACCGTAGTCAACTACCGGAAGACGGAAATTCCCTTTTCTGCCTGGTATTGCTACGAATCTATTTCTTCTCCACCATTGTGTCGTTACCCAGAATGCCTACATAGAATTTCTCTGTTAATCTGACCATTTTGGAAATGCTAAACATCTCCTGCGCTCTGGCGGCAGATTTCCGCCCCATCTCAGCGGCAAACTCCGGATTGTCCAACAGATAATCAACCTTCCCGGTCATAGCCGCAATGTCGCCGTCGGGAACAATGTAGCCGGTGACACCATCGTCCAGAATCTCGGCGTTGCCGCCAATGTCGAAAGCCACAGCCGGTTTCTCGCACAGGCAATACTCAATCAAGGAGTTGGAGAGTCCTTCAGATTGAGATGTCAGCAAGGCGACATCGAACCGTCTGATTGCTTGGTCGATATCATGTACGATCTGGACAATATAGAGACGGTCCGCTATTCCCTTTTGTGCTGCCATCTGCTGATATTCTTCCGCTTCATCGCCTCGACCAATGAGCACGAACTGGACGTCTTCTCTACTGATACTGGCGGCGACTTCGATATAGCGATCGATCCTCTTGACCGGTCGGAGGTTTGCCACCATACCAAGTACAGGACGGGAGTCATCCAGCTTGATCCCCTGTTCGCCGAGGGGATCATTGCCGCCGTTTGATTCGAGTTCCACTCCGTTATGAATGACGGTGATGCGTTCGGCGGGGAAGAGTTCTTTCTCGGTAACCATGCTCTTAACGCGATGAGCGTTGACCAGCATGTAGTCTACAAAGCGGCGCAGGAATTTCAGCACTCGCAGCCGATTATCTGACAGGTTGTAACCGAAGTCACGTCGGCTGGCGACAATCCTGCTTGTCCCAGCCAATTTTCCGGCCATAACTCCGAGAATCCGAGCGTCAAAGAAAAACATCTGGATGATGTCGATTCGGTTCCGTCTCAAATATTTTACCAGACGGAAAAGTACGAGTGGGAATCTGAACGACAGAAAACTGGTTGTGTTGAGAAAAGTAACTTTGCAGCCAAAATCAAGATCAACCTCTTCCCACAGTGGTTTCATTATCAACAGGTGCGGTTCAAACCGGGTGCGGTCGATATTGCGAATCAGGGTCGCCAGCTGATTCTCGGTGCCACCGCCCTTGCCGAAATGGTTAATCAAGTACGCGATCCGGATCTTCTTGTCAGCTGTGGAACTCATTCGGTAGATAATATCCTTCTGTAAATTTGATCCAGTAGAACCGCCTGTCGCTCGAAGCTGTAGTTCTCAACGAGAGTTTCGTAACCAAGGTGGCCATATTCGTACATCCTGCTGCGGTCAGTCGTCGCCTCTATAATCTTATCGGCCAGGTCCCGGCTATCTTCCGGTTTAACCAGTAATCCGTTTTGGCCGTGTTCAATCATCTCGGGAAGACCGCCCACCGCTGCCGCTACCACCCCAAGATGCTGCGACCAGGCTTCGAGGACAACATTGGGCATACCCTCAGAACGCGAAGGCAGCAGCATGAGATCGGCCTCCCGGAAGATCGGCAATAGATCGGGCACGAATCCGCAGAAGCGGACATGATCAGCGAGTCCATGTCGGTCCACCAGTGATCTCAGGTTTTGCTCTTCCGGTCCTTCTCCGTATAGGTCGACTCGACAGGCGGGAAGTTTGTTCTTGATAAGCGCGAGCGCCTCAATTAGAATATCGTATCCTTTTTCACTGCTGAATCGTCCGGCGGCAACCATGACAATCGGTTCGTTGTCGCTTTTGTTGCGCTCGCCGTCGGCAGCAGCTTTTGAAAGATCAAAGCCATTTGGTACAACAGTAATTTTCTCAGGATCGACCCCCATGGCGGCCACAATTTCCCGCGACTTTTCCGAGACCACCAGAACATGTGGAATGTTTCGCAGGACATAGTTGTCGAGCTTATTGTACAAGAGCACTTTTTTGTCTTCAGTAGTGCGCCCTCGAAAGTGAGCTACTTGCTTTATTGAATAACGGCGAGCAGCATAACGACCAAAGAAATTCGCTTTGTAGTCGTGTGACACCAGCAGATCAATTTTGTCAGCCTTCATTGTATCAATGAGCCTTCCTATCACTCGGAAGTCACCGGTGAAAGATTCAGTTATCGGCACCGTCTTGACCCCGGTTTCGGCACACCTGGCCAGAAAATCAGATTGTGTGCCAGGCCTTACAAATGAAGCGCATATCAATCGAGCTTTCTTATAAAATTTGCATTGACCCAGGATAGCGCGTTCTGGTCCGCCATAAAACTCGGAACTTCGTAAATGGAGAATATTCATTTGTTCTCCACCAGAGAAACGATAAAACGGTCAAGCCGGTCGGCGAGACTGTCCCATCCATATCTTTGCTCAACCAGTTTTCTACCGGCGGTTCCTAACGTCGCTGCTTTTTGCCGATCTTTGAGCAGGGCTATTGTTGTTTTCGCAAAATCTGTCGGGGCGTCGGCCAGGACGATCTCTTGTCCATCGGTAACTTCCAGACCTTCCGCTCCCACCGATGTTGACACGACTGCTTTTTTCATCGCCAGCGCTTCCAATATTTTTAGTCGTGATCCGCCGCCAATTCGAAGCGGGACAATGTAAGCTGCCGCCCGCTCAATGTACGGGCGCACGTCGTCAACGGTGCCGGTGATTGTAATCCCTTCCGTATCTCCCAGCCGGACCACATGGTCGGGAGGATTGCGCCCCACGAAGGTAGCTGAAATTTCCGGATCGAGTCGCTTGAGCAAGGGAAAGATGTCTTCCACAAAATGAACACAGGCATCCTGGTTGGGTCGCCAATCCATGGAACCGGTAAAGACCAGTTCTTTGCCGGAAGGGAGAGAATCTCCGGAGGAGAAATAATTCAGGTCAACGCCGTTGTCGATAACCTGTGATTGCAACTGACCGGCGAGTTGTCCCAGTTCGGTCTGTTCTTCCCGGGAAACAGCCGTGAATCCATCGATCCATCGAAGTGCTCTGGTTTCGAAAGCGAGGACCTTTTTCCATTGCTTCCCGATGTACCATTTTTTGACCGGATTACTTTCGTTCTCAAAATACCGCTGCCAGATAGTCGACTCAATATTGTGAGCGACCAGAATCTTCCGACAGTCGTATCTCTCTCTGACAAACTCCGCATAGGGTGTCCACTCGCAAATTATTATATCGGGCTCCGTTTCGTTGACCAGTTTATCCAACGCCTGTTGGTATACATTGGAATAATGAGAGGTGACGATATACGGATTTGAACTAAAGAGATTCATCGCCAATCGAAGATAGAAGCGAACTCCGCTCTTGGGGGCGATTTCGGCGGGTACGGGGATCGGATTCATACTGGCGTTGCGCAGGGCTGCGTACGACTCCGACTTATCGTTGCCGTAGGCGAGGTATCGAAGTTCGTGCTTTGACGCCAATCGCTGCAAGAGATTGTAGCTGCGAATCCTTTTGCCCGTGTTCAGCGGCCAGGGGAATTCTTCATCGAGAACAATAATCTTCATGCGGACTTCCTCTTTGTCA
>JAUXBO010000020.1 GCA_030619345.1 Candidatus Zixiibacteriota bacterium
CGCGCAACAAGTTCTTCTCACCTGAACAGCGGGCCGAGGCGCGCTGTCTTTACTACGCATTGCGTACGGCCAAAGCGATGGTCAGAAGCGGCATTAAGGATACCGTGAAGCTCACCAAAGAGATTCGCGCCGTGATTCGCGCCACCTGCCCCACCGCCAAGGTTGATTATATCGCACTCTCAAAGCCCACCTCTTTTCTGCCGGTGTACGAAGTGGACCGCGGCACCTTCTGTTTGCTGGCGGTCAGGGTCCACGGGGTGCGACTGATCGACAACATGAAACTGCGGTAGTCCGCTGCTGAAAACTCACCTGTCGCTCCGCTATAGGTGGGGTACCGTTCGTCACTCTTCGTAGGTCAGTCCGCCGCGGCGGATTGTGATCCTGACACAGTGTCGAAACCCCTCCTACGGCGGACTTTCAGCACAGGGGTTTCGACCTACGAAACTCTACCTCATGCTGAGCGTAGTCGAAGCAGACATTGCGAATTGTTGCTTACGTCGCCCTTCGACTGCGCTCAGGGTGACGTTGTGCCGCTCAGGGTGACAGCGTTATACATCGGCTGCTTCGTATCTTTTCACCCACTTGGCGTACAGAAGCATTAACAGAGCCGAAGCTATCCCTATCGCCGCAAACTGGTACCATAGTTCGTACGGTTTGTACGCCGCCCACAACATGTCGGTTGCCTCCTGGTGCGACATGCCCGTGACCTCAACCAGTTTGTTCATCGCCTCGGTGCGGTCGACACCGGTTATGTTCAGGTTCTTGGCCATATAGTCGAGCGCCAGGTTGGCTTTGTCGCCCATTCGGTCATAAACGTGTCCGGCGAACCACGACCCCAGTCCCCAGCCAATCCCCTGAGGGATGTTGGCATACCCCATGTAAAGGCCTTTCTTGCCGTCCGGCGCAATGACACCGAGATACTCGTTCATCTTGGGTGAGGATAGCATCTCGCCAACGGAGAAGATAAGGATACCGATCAAACATATATACCCGCTGGTGGTATAGCCCGCGGCCACCAGTCCGACCGACGCGATAGAAATACCTATAAACATCGAGTGAACGCGTCGTATCCGTGACACCAGGAAGTTGAGATACACCACCAGCAGAATAATGAGTCCGGGGTTGATGTTGATCATCCATTCCTGGGTGAGTTGGGCGCCGCGCGTCGAGTTTTGCTGAAGCATGAAGTCCGGCAGGTGGAGGTCAGCGACAAGCTTTGAGCTGTCGACCCAGTCGACGATGAAATTGGGCAGCATGTCGAACAGTTGCATGAACATCAACCAGAAACCGGACATGATGAAGATGAAGACTATCAGTCGCAGATTGAAGATGTTCTTGATCGTTATCCAGAAGACGCGGAAAGGATCCCCCTTCTGTTCGCCTCCGGCCGGCGGGTCTTTGTAAGTGAACAGCATAAGAAGGTTAAGCGATACGATTGCGGCGCAGCCGTAGAACACCATCGGCCAGGAAATACCATAGAGAAAGTGCGCCAGCGGTGGCCCGAGAAACCCGCCGATGTTCACCAGCATGTAAAAAGTGCCCCAGCCGACCGATGAATTCTTCTTTGTCAGCGTCTGACACATGGTCCCCTGAACGCCCGGCTTGAAGATGGCCGTGCCAAACGCCAGCGTGCAACATCCGATCAGGAACGGATAGAACGCCGTCTGCGTGGCCATCAGAAGGTAACCGATCACTTTGATGACGATCGACACCGCGATAGTCTTCTTGTAACCATAGCGGTCAGCGAAACCGCCGGAAATCATTGGCGTGAGCGATTGAAAGAGCGCCCACCAGAGAAAGATAATCCCTTTGTCGGTTTGGGAGAAATGGAGTCCGCCGATTTCGTCGGCCTGGGCGATGTAGATCGGGATGACCACCCGCACGCCGTAGTAGGCGAGGCGTTCGAGCATCTCCATGATATTGACCATCCAGAACGGACGGCTCATGGAAAAAACCTGGGAGGCCAGGCTTTCCTTAGCGGGAACTGTACCGGGGAGTGATGATGTTACCATGCAATGTCCTCAACTGTAGAGTTGGTATCCGGACACAAGAAAGCGACGGTCGCACGATTAGTCAACGATGAAACCGACGTCATTTGGCGGGCAACAATGTATTGACATCGTGGGTAAATACACCTATATTGCTCTACGGTGGGAGGTGGTGAGTGTACAGTTAAAGAGTTCCCTGATGACCAACCCGATTCTTCGGGAGGAGATCAATGCAACGTTTCGACACCGTCGTTATCCTGTCGGTGACAAATGCAAACACATCCGGTACTGTCGCGTCGATGATATCCGGTTTTGACATTCATGCATGCAGCAGCACCAGCGCTCGAGTTGAGCGTGAACTGATAGCGGAGATACTGCCATGCAAATCAGAATAGTTTTCATGACTGCGGCTCTCATTCTCATCGCCAGGTGGGACGGCTCGAGCCGGCAGCCGTTGGGATCGGGCATGAATGACCAAGTCCTCGGCCTGGCGATTGTCGGCGAAAACAACGTAGACGAGCAGACATCCCGTGCTGTCAGTGTTGTTCCGATAGTTGGAAAATCAGCCGGCGACGAGTCGGAACCGCAGGCAGGCTTTGCCCTGACCCATCCTGAAGGTGCGGACAACCACGCTGCGGATAACCCCACCGCCGAAGAGATAGCGATGAAAACCGCTGAGAGGCTGTCCAAAGCTATAGTTCATCGGTACCCCTGCGACCTCAGAACCGACCCTGTCCAACGTGAGTCCGCCACACGTCAGACAAGTTCGCGGAGTGAGTTGTTCTTCGAAGGGTTTGAGAGCGGAGTGGTGCCGCCATCCGGTTGGACCGCCATCGTTAACAACGACTACACGTGGGAACCCAACAGTTTCTCCCCTTATGAAGGTACGTATCAAGCCAGTTGCTTTTACGATGAATACTATACAGGCTTCCAGGACGAGTGGCTAATCAGCCCGATCATTGATCTGACCTCCGAGGGGGCACCCTGGAAACTGGACTTCTGGTGGAAAGGCAGTTACTACTACTCCGTGTCTCCCTACAATAGTTGCGATCTTATTGTCATGATCTCCACCGATGGCGGCACTCTCTGGGATACCCTCTGGACCGAGCACGAGGCAGGCGAATTTACAAGTTGGCATTGGTACAATGCGGTTATCGAGCTTGACGGTTACCTGAGCGAATCCAACGTCAAGTTCGCGTTCCAGTACCACGGTTTCGATGGTGCTGAGTTTTCTGTTGATGCTGTCTTGATCCACGACGGTGGGCCGGCGATTGGTCGCTGCTGTTATGGTGACCCGGAAGCACCATCCTGCGACGATACTACTGAAGCTGAATGCACTGCTTTGGGCGGTACCTGGGAACGCTACCGGAACTGCGCCGAACATCCCTGCCCGGTTTACTACCCGCCGCCACCAAATGATGATTGGACCAATGCCGAGCTGATTCCCGGACCTTTCCCCACCACCGTCACGGGAACCACGCAGGGTGCTACCCTGGACTGCCCCGGCCCTTTCTGGTGGAACATGGTCTGGTATGTTTTCGAAGTCCCGTACGAACTCAATGACGTAGATGTCGACTATTGCGGGTCGGTTCCAGGTTTGGACAACGCCGCTTCAATCCTCTACAGTGATCCTGTCGTCTGTGAAGATCAAATCTCCCGCGAGGACTACGAATGGCACGACTGTGGTGACGGCGAAACCAACCCGCATCTCTGGTGGACGTCGCTTCCGGGTCCAGCCACATACTACCTGCCTGTCTATACAGGCAATGACGAGAGGCAACGCCCTTTTCAGTTCACGATCAGCTTATCCGAGACCGAACCTCCCGAGACCGGCAACTACTGTGGTGATCCGATTACCTTTGATATTGGATTGGCCGATCTTCCGTATACACTCACCAACCAGTCCAACTGCGGTCGTGACGACTGGTACGATAATACCTGCCTTGACGAGTACGATCGTGGTGAAGACATTATCTACCAGTTGAACCTGCTGGAAGACCTCGATTTGAGCATCACGCTTGACCCCAAGGGCACGGCGTACTCAGGATTTCTTATTGATTACACCTGCCCGGCCGACATCAGTACCTGCATTGCTACAAGCTCACAATCGGAAGGCGATCCACACGGCATCGACGGCCTCAGCCCCACCGCCGGGACCTACTATATCATGGTCGACACCTGGGCGTCTCCTGACTGTATCCCTGATTTCAATCTGACGTTCGAGTATTACCAACAGACATCCGGTGACGACTGCACTGACCCACTCGTGGTCACGCTGCCGGATGACATGATCGGCGGGCCCGACAACAACGCGTACATAGACGAAAACCAGACAAACTGCGGGCGCGGTAACAACTACGAACAGACCTGTCTTGACAATTGGGACAAGGGTGAAGATATCATCTACATGCTGGACGTCAGCGAGACGGTCACCGTAGACATTTTACTCGATCCGGGGTCAACCAACTGGTCTGGAATACTGATCGACGACAACTGCCCACCCGACGAGACCGACTGCATTCAGTATTCAACTGCCAACACAGGCGCCCACGGTCTCTACGAACTCACTCTCAATCCGGGCTACTACTACATCATGGTCGATACGTACGCCTCACCCGACTGCATTCCTTCTTTCACCCTGGCCATCCAGCCGGTCGCGTCCAGTCCGGAAAACGACAATTGTGAAAACGTTACTCCGGTTTTACTGGCCGATGGCGTGCCCGTTGCATTCACCGGTGACAATACCAACGCCACGCATCAGTGCGATCTCTTTGAAGGCGCTCATGTCTGGCATGCTTTCACGCTCGACACCGGCATGAACGTGACGCTCGATTACTGCACGACGAACCCTGCCTTCACCAACGCCTGGCTTTGCCTGGCTATCGGCTGCCCGTGTAGCGGCATCACCTCCTCCGGTGAATACGACTGGGATACCTGCGGTGACAGTAACCTGACTATTTCCTGGAATGCCCTTGAACCAGGCACTTACTATTACCCCGTCCTGACCGAGGAGGGTTCCGAGGGACCCTACACGATTCATGTTGCCGGTGAAGCGGTAGGTGGCTGCTGTGTCGGTATCAGAGGTAACGTCAACTATGACGTGAGCGATGTAGTGGACATCACTGATCTGACATTCTTGGTAGCTTACATGTTTGGAGGTGGTCAGACACCACCATGTATTGAAGAAGCAGATATTGATGGTTCAGGGGGAGAAACTCCAATTGATATTTCGGATATTGTAGCTCTTGTTGCGTTTATGTTCCAAGGCGGAGCACCACCGGCTGTGTGTCCGTAAGCAAGGCCGTATGGCGCAAACGAACAGCCGGCTATCCCGCAATGGGGTGGCTGGTCTGTGCATTCTTCAGAATATACCTGCCGCTGACAGTGTAACAGTTTGCTTGGGAGCCAAACTCGAACTCCACGTGAGTTTTCTGAAAGTAAAGTAAGGTCCGTTTCTTCGGCTATCAAGCAGCGGCGTTTACGATTACCCAGTTGCGAAAGTCGTCACGTAAGGCCCGCTTATTATTGTAACAACCCACCGTTCAACATCTTACACTTCCACCTTACAAACACAAATCACGCAGTTATTTTACGGATCAGGTGCCCTTTATAGGCTTCATATTCTTGCTGTTTTCGGCATAAGTATACTTGCTCGTTCTCTTATTCATACTCACTATCATACTGTTTGCACCATTCCCTGGCGACATCATCGTACCAGTTGTTGAGCTCCGGGTAGAAGGATGATTCCAGATATTCAAATTCACTTACCTGATGCGGATGACACTGTCTGAACGCTACTCTATTGCAACCCCTCGTCAGAGGCAACGGTACGATCTTCGTCCACAGCCTTTATTTGAAAATACGTCGTAAACGATCTCGCCAGGTTGTCTTCCTGGACTTGCGATACTGCCCAAGGAGATTTTTGATATCAATATTCGAGTTCTTTAGAAAATCCAGATCCTCATAGCACTCGCGACACACCTGCAGGTGTTCCTCGATCTGTTTGACAAGTGTGGTATCAAGAGATTGTACATCAGTATAGAACCTGAACAGTAGCGTTGGCGAAAAATGTCTTTGCTTCTCACTGCCCGCGTATGGCTCCGGTTTGTCCGCAACGAGCGCCATCATACGCAAACTAATCCGACACATACGGCAGTCGATTAGATGTGACTCTACCCTACGGTGATCATCCTCACCGAGGTGCCCGGTGAAGTAATCAGACAACATCAGGGAAATATTAGTCTCGGTACATTCCATCTCTAAACTCTTGTTTCTACTCTCTGCACATTAGTGACTATTTGGGACCAATTGTTACAGTAGTTCCTGAACAAAATCCAAATTTTGTGCTTTTTTAAGGCAGCGAGAAATAGCTGTACTGACAGCATTCTTAGTCATGCTGAGATGATTCGCCACTTCCTGATCCGACCAACCTTTGGTAAACTTCAACTCCAGCAGAACTCGGCACCTCTCGTCGAGAGTCTCCAGAATCAGATCCGACAATTCACGTTTGGCATACTTTGATGAAATTGTTGAAATCTGGTGTGCCTGAATATCCAGAAGGCTGTTGGAATACGTTAGCTTCTTCCCTTTGCGGTTATAGTACATCATTGTGTTTTTGGTGGCGCCAAAGACATAGGCGCAAAAGGATGGCACATTGTTTCCACGAAACCTCCCCTCACGCAAGCTTGAGTATAGGCTGCCAAGTATGTCACTGACAAGCTCATCCGCACTTCCTCGATCATAGCCACCCCGTGAATAGACATATTTCTCAACCAGATTTTTCAGGAAATCAAAGTGGGATTTGTTGCCGGATATGATACCATCTATCAGGTCCGCAACGCTGCCGGTATCATTAACATCACTCATATTAAATCAAGGAACCAAATTCTCTAATCAAAAACACCTTTATTAAAGTCCTTAATTATATACTCTTAAACAGCATTTGGCAATTGTTCCTTAGGCCAAACTTCGGCCACTCAATATCATATTCCAGCCCGTCTGAAATCATACACTTGAGTTGTGTAACAATTTTCCTTCAAGTGCAACTATCAGGTGTAGTCTGGTAACGTAGATGGAACTATGGCAGCTTGGAACGGGGAACCTCGTTCGGGAGGGGGCTGCCCGAAAGCACCGGCACTGCGTCGGTATCAGCGCAACGGCCCGGTGGTGCACTACGGTGCGCTCGAGCCGCCGGGTTGCGCTGTGAAACACGACGGAGAAAATGATTATTGGGCAAAACAAGGACAAAAATTCCTTGTTAACAATTCTTGTCCTTGACAAATCGGCTCTGGAGTAGTACTTTATGTCCGTCTACACAAAAGGCTAAACTCGAGCGCACCATAACGATGCAATCTCAACTTTCATGAGGTGAGTTGTATCCAGATCAACACACTTAGTACCGGGGAGGTAATTGGTGGTTTGGTAACAAGTTGATGACAAGGTTGCTGGTTAAATGAAGTGCGCCCGTGCTGAAATTGCATAGTTGATTACTTCGGCAGATCTCATTTGTGTTACCCTGAGTTCGGTTAGTAATCTTTAGGGTGCAGTGCAGCCCAACCCCACTTCAATATCCATTTCACTATATCTTTGAATAACACCATACAGAAGATAATAAATTAATTCTAACTTGTTTTTGATTCAATTCATTGGATGAAGGAGGTTCTTGATGAACAGAACGGTCATCTTGATTGTCGGATTGTGTGTCCTGGTATTTGCCGCCATGGTAAATGCCGGCGTACCGCAGGCTATCAACTATCAGGCATTGCTGCTCAATTCGAGCGGCGACGTAGTCCCCGGCGACTACGATATCGTATTTACGATGTACGATGCCGCCAGTGGCGGAAGTGTGCTCTGGACAGAAACGCATCCTGCGGTAACGGTGGATTCGAGGGGGACATTTAACGTCAAGCTCGGCTCCAACACAGCACTTGATCACAATGTGTTGAATGGTGAACAGCGCTGGCCTGGCATCAGTGTGGCAGGCGATACGGAAATTTCTCCGCGCACCGAAATGCTGTCATCGGCTTACTCATTTAGGGTAGCAACCGTTGACCAGGCGGAGGCAGGAGCTTTGAAAGGCTCGCTGGTTCTTGAACCGTCTGCGGCACGAGCCGCGGCGGAGTTATTGATTATCGGAAGTCTGTCGGATACTATTTCAATTTCTCCCGACAATGGTACGATTCTCCGGGCAACCAATTCCAGTGGTCAGCAGGTTTTTGAAGCGGGCTTAAGTGGGGTTGATAATTCTGCATATATCGTCATTACCGGTCCCGGTGGAGATGACGAAGCACAGTACAGCAGTTCAGGTATTGATCTGGCTACCAACAACGCCCTGTCACGAGCGCTCCAGACGAATTGGCTGATTCGTTCAGATATTGGAATTGCGGCTCTTTCACGAGACAATCCGGATGATACTATTATCAATATTAGAGAAGACAACCCGGGTGAACCTTCTATTGTATTGACCAACCAGTCGGCCTCAAGGCTTTCAAGTGGCTCTGTTTCGCTTTATGCACCGGGATCGTCCGTTTCCGATGTCATGACGGTCAGGGATGCTTTGGGTGATGCGATGCTAAAGGCGACTGTCGACCCGGACAACGGTGCCTCAATGAGTTTCTACACACCTAATGCGGCTCGCGCCAATCGTAAAATAACTGAAGTTAGCGAGAGAGGCGTCGTGGTTTTTGGGGAGACTGAAAACGACACCCTGGCCAGTATCAGCTCATCCACAGGTGCACTGAAAGTGACCGATGGGATAACGGTTGATTGGCCTGCCGTAAGCAAGGCCGGTCGTGGGGATGGTGCAATCGAAGATGGTACCGGGAGTTCAACTATTGGACCGAACGACTTAAGTACCGCCAACTACTCGTATGCCATAGGTCAAGGAAACACAGGCAGTTATGTTACAAGTGTGTTTATCGTTGGCAATGATAACCTTATCGAAGACGACTTGGGCGATCCAACTGTATGGGGCGACGGTTCAGTCGCTATTGGCGATTCAAACATTGTTAAGGGTAACAGTAGCTTCTGTGTAGGTACAAGTAACTGGCTTGGAGCCAACCGGTCGGTAGTGTTCGGTCGGGACAATATTTCCCAGGGTTCAGGTCAAATTTTTATGTTTGGCGACAATTGCTATATGTCAGACGTCGGTAACGGTTCAATTACCGGAGGTGAGAGTGACACGCTGATAACAGCTTCGCTCGGTGTTATTTCCGGTGGAAAAGCCAACTCAATCACAAGCACGATGTACGCCAATATTGCCGGAGGTGTTCAGAACAAGATCCTCGGCGACAACACCTGGGCCGGTGGAACAATTGGCGGAGGTTCGTTCAATGTTGTAACCGATGAGTGGTCGACGATTGCTGGGGGACACTATAACCAAGCAAATGGTCAACGATCTACAGTGGGTGGTGGAGCGTCTAACATAGCTGATTCATCACATACGACGGTCGCCGGGGGCAGCGGCAACAAAGCGCGTCATAATTTTGCCTTTGTCGGGGGCGGATACTTTAATGTAGCGGATGGAGAGTACTCCACCATTGGTGGCGGAAAGCAAAATGCAGTTTCTGGAGATCATGCATTTATTGGTGGTGGTGCAGGAAACGCTGTGACTGATCTGTACGGCACTATTGGGGGAGGATTCGATAATCAGTCTAGTGAATCCGTGTCAACTGTCGGTGGTGGTTCGATGAACCAGGCAACGGGCCGATCATCAACCGTGGCTGGAGGTTATACGAATACCGCTTCTGGATGGTGGTCAGCGGTTCCCGGGGGAGCGCTGAATTCATCAATAGGAGACTATTCCTTTGCCAGTGGTCGTCGTGCGAAAGCGCAACATGATGGTACTTACGTCTGGGGAGACAGCACAAATTCAGATTTTGTCTCAACTGCCGCTAACCAGTACCTTATTCGCGCTTCCGGTGGTGTGGGAATTGGGACAAATGCGCCATCGGTTGCACTTCATGTCGTGGGGAATATTTGCTACACTGGTACTATCGGGGCTTGTTCAGATGCTCGTTTCAAGAAGAACTTGAGTTCGCTTGATTACTCTCTTGAAAAAATTCTGAAACTCAAACCGATAAACTATCAGTGGAAACGGGGTGAATTCCCAGATCGCAAGTTTACCGATGGGAATCAGATTGGGTTTCTGGCACAGGATGTCGAAAAAATAATCCCCGAAATTGTTCAGCACGGAAAAGACGGTTATCTGTCCATAGATTATGGCCGCCTGACACCTGTTCTTGTGAAAGCAATCCAGGAACTGGTGTCCGAAAATGATGATCTGAAATCTGCCAATGCTGAGTTGAGCTCTCGGCTGGACAAGATAGAGCAAAGACTGGCTGAATTGGCCGGTAGTGGTAACAAAGACCTCGCCCTTAACAAGTAGTCAATCAGGAGGATTTGATCATGAAAAGATTATTCAAACTCCTGATCCCACTGCTGACTCTGTCAGTCTGTCTGATCGGAGATACATCGTTTGCAGCCAAAGGCGGGAAGGTTTCGGCTAAGACAGAGACCAAGACGGAGATAAAACAGACCACCCCAACCAAAATCAACAATACTCAGGCTGTGCTTGAAGAGCTACGCGCAAAGCTTGAGAATGCAACAACCCCGGCTCCCAGTCCAAGAGCCGGGGAGCAGATAGCCAGGTGGGCAATGTCGAACGGCGGCAGTTGGGGGAGTTCTTCGATGTGGCAAGTGGGAGCAACTCTGGGCCAGCCTACAGTTGGTGAGGGCGGGTCCGCGTTGTATTCAACCGGCTCTGGGTTCTGGACTCAGGGTCCGGGAGAATCCCCCGGTTGTTGTGATCTGGCCGGTGATTTCACCAATGACGGTTCGGTCGATATTACCGATTTGACCGGTATGGTTGATTTTATGTTTGGCGGCGGACCGCCGGCTCCATGCAACGACGAAGCCGATATCAACGGTGACAACACTATTGATATATCTGATTTGACCTACCGAGTGGACTTCATGTTTGGCGGTGGGCCAGTACCTGTGTGCGGAACGACTGGAAGTTAGGTAAGTCGAAGCAGGAAACTGACTCCTGTTTCTGATTTGTTATAAACCAATGGCCTCTCTCAGCTAAGGGAGGCCATCAGAATGAACAGCTCCGGAAGGTTGTTCTTCGTAAACCCGCTCTGATACGTTTCTCAGAGCGGGTTTTTTTACGGGATCGATCGATTCATGCAGTTAGCCGTGTTGCCTGGGGCGATTCCTGACTTTGTTTAGTTGTTGCAGTAAAAGCCTGATCTGCTTACTTTTTTGTTCAAAGGTACAGCCTATTGAATCCCTCATCGAGAAATTGAGAGTACAGAGTTGAATCAGGATAACTTCGACAACACACGATCATTTGGGGCCATCCATCCTGGTGCCGAAATAGCCCAGTATACTATTGTCGAAAGAATCGGGGCCGGGGGGATGGGTGAAGTCTATCTGGCCGATGATACTCATTTGAGACGCCAGGTTGCTCTAAAATTTCTCTCACTCGATCTGGCCGGAAACGAAGACTTCAGAAAGCGCTTTCTCCGGGAAGCGCGGGCGGCCGCTGCCCTCAATCATGCCAGTATTGTCACTATGTACGATGTGTCCGAGTTCAAGGGGCGACCCTATATTGCGATGGAATATATACAGGGTGAATCTCTCAAGAAATCGGTGCGAGAGGGAACACTCAATGCCGGTCAGATTCTGAATGTTGCTTTCCAACTGGCCAGCGGTCTTGAAGCAGCCCACCAAGCCGGGATCGTCCATCGCGATATCAAATCCGAGAATATAATACTGGACGCCAGAGGAAATGCCCATATCCTCGATTTTGGGTTGGCAAAAGTCCAGCGTGACCAGGATCACACTCAAACTGGCACAACATTGGGCACAGTCTCCTACATGTCGCCGGAACAAGCTGAAGGCAAACAAGTCGACGCCCGTTCTGACCTTTTTTCATTAGGTGTTGTCCTGTTCGAGCTCATATCGGGCAAACTTCCGTTCACCGGTGAGCATATCGGAGCCGTGATCAACGCGATTCTCAATCTGGAACCAGCTTCTATTGACGAGAAGAAAACAGCATCATTACCCAATGGTGTTCTTGAATTGGTCTCCCGACTGCTGCAGAAAAATCCGGACAACCGCTATCAGAACGCTGCCGAGCTTCTGGCCGACCTACGTAATTATGCCAGTAATACGGCGATTTTGAGAGTCGGAACTCATAGAACAAAGCTGTCACTATGGGCATATCTGCTGCCATCTCTGGCGGTCATGACGGTAGCAATTCTCTATTATATAATTCAGCCTTTTGATCGTGATATCTCCACAGACGACATCACCATGATTGCAGTTCTCCCTTTTGAAAATCTTGGCAGTGAAGATGACCGGTACTTTGCCCTGGGCATCACGGATGAAATCAATACCCAACTCTCCAAGCTAACCGGCCTGGGAGTTATTAGCCGATCAAGTGTGACAAAGTATGAGGCCAGAGAAAGAGACCTCCCCAAAATCGGGAATGAACTTGGGGTAACCTACGTTTTGGAAGGCCGCATTCTTTGGGACAAGTCGGTGGACCCGGTCAGAGTCAAGATTTCGGCGGTGCTTTCCTCAACGAACGATGGTATTGAATTGTGGGCCGATTCATACGACAAGGTGCTTAAGGATATTTTTGCGGTACAGGCCGACATAGCCAAAAAAGTGTCAAAATCTTTGAACGTTAGACTGGCTGTAGCCGAAGTGGAATCACTGGAGGACACCCCAACCGAGAATCTGGAAGCCTTTACTTACTACCTGCAGGGTAATGATTATTTTAATCGAAACGACTGGGCGATTGCCATAGAGATGTATCTGCACGCAACTGCGCTTGACCCGAACTTCGCGGTCGCCTTTGCCAATATGTCGCGTGCTCACTCTCTGATGTTCTGGCATTACCTCGACCGCAGTAGTGAGCGGCTGGAACTTGCAAGAAAAACAGCCAAACGGGCATTAACGCTGGACCCGAATCTGCCTGAAGCACACCTTGCGATGGGACGCTACCATTACCGCGCAAATCTGGACTATGATCAGGCGCTTCTAGAGTTTAAAAAGGCACTCACCGTTCAACCGGGCAATAGCGACCTTCTCTTTGCCGTTGGCTCAGTAAAACGTCGACAGGGTTTATGGAATAAGGCTACTAGCTATTTTGAGCGAGCGACGCGTCTAGATCCCCGCTCATGGTCAAAACTGTCCAACCTCGGTGATACATACGCTCTAATTCGTGACTTTCGCAAAGCTCAGACTATATTTGAACAACTTAGATCTCTGGCACCGGACAACGCCATACCATACAGTAAACTCTTTACTTTACAACTGCGGTGGGACGGTGACGTCAACAAGGCTCGAGCGATACTTGACGAATCTCCGAACCACCTTAAAGATCAACTCATAGATGACCGCGTTACCTTTGACCTAATCTCCGGCAACTATGATCAAGCAATCGAAAGACTCAGCGTACTCCGGCACCGCGAAGCTTATCTGCAGGACAGTTCCTATTTCTTTATTCGCATGGGAGAACTGCTTCAAGCCGCTGGAAAAGATAAATTGGCTTACGAATACTTTGATACTTCACGCGTAATCCTTGAGGTCTTGGCCGGAGCGCGCCCGGATGAACCTCAATACCACAGCCTTTTGGCTGTCGCATATGCGGGATCGGGTAATGCTGAAGCAGCGATCAAGGAGGGGTATAAGTCGGTTGAGCTTTGTCCGATTGCAGAGGATGCTCTTTCCGGTACCAACTGGCTTTATAACCTTGTAGTGACATTGGTAATGGCGGGAGAATACGAACTTGCCCTGACTGAACTAACCATTCTGCTCGACAAACCCTCGGTTGCAACTATCCCTTTCCTTCGCACAAACCCTGTATTTGATGATTTTCTAAAGAACCCGGAAATTGAAGCTGCTTTGGCGGGCCACTAATCCCATACTGTGGAAGACTGCGCATTCGAAAGCAAAAAGGGACAATTGGCTTGTGCTTATTCTGTGCCCACTTGCTATCCAAATAGACACAAAGGATCGAGTCGAAACTTCCATATCAAAAAACCCAATTCAACCTACAAAATACGGAGTAATCCTATACTGCTCAATGACTTCAGTCATGGAAAGACTTTTTAGAAACTCGTCTCGTAAGGCCCGCCATTTATTGGCACACAATAGCTTACGCCGGCTCCACTTCCAAAATAAACGCCAGAAGAACACCTTTCCGGTGTCTCTTATGAAATTGTTCTCGTATTCAACTCTAACAAAAATCAAACAAATACGCTAAATCGCGATTATCTGTTAACGGTTCATTCCGGTAGTTGTTTACATTCCACTTGAGACAATAGATTGTAATTGGAAGTACTGGATTCAGATGAAACCAAGATATGAATTGATGGCTCCCGCAGGTGATGTTGCCATGTTCGCCGCCGCAGTGAATGCCGGTGCAGACGCTGTTTACTTTGGGCTAAACGATTTTTCCATGCGAGCTTCCTCAAAAAATGTAACAATAGCTGATCTGGACGAGATGAGGGAACTGAGTGACTCATTACCGAGAAAAGTGAAGATGTATCTCACTCTCAATACGATCATCTATGGCGAAGAAATTGAAC
>JAUXBO010000082.1 GCA_030619345.1 Candidatus Zixiibacteriota bacterium
CGGTTGTCTCCGAAATCGACGGCATTGTTGAGTTTGGCAAGATTGTCAGATCTCAGCAACAGATCATTATTCAGGGTGACCAGGAGGAAGTAGGTGAATACCTCGTTCCTCACGGTAGGCATATGATGGTTCATGAAGGTGACCGTGTGCGAGCCGGAGATCGGCTGTGTGAGGGCGCTATCGATCCCCAGGACGTCCTTGACATTCTTGGCGTCCAAGAGGCTCAGGCTTACCTGGTAAATGAGATACAGGAAGTCTACCGCCTACAGGGCGTGAAGATCAACGATAAGCACATCGAGACGATTGTACGCCAGATGATGCAGAAGGTTTTGATTGAGTCGGTCGGCGATACTAATTTCCTTGAAGGTGAGCGGGTTGACAAACTTCGGTTTGCCGATGAAAACTCCCGCGTGATTGCCGAAGGTGGAGAGGCGGCAACTTCCAAGCCCCTTTTGTTGGGAATCACCAAGGCCTCGCTGTCGACTGACAGTTTCATCTCAGCCGCATCATTCCAGGAGACGACAAAAGTCCTTACGGAGGCGGCGATTTCCGGCAAGATTGATTACTTGCTGGGACTTAAAGAGAACGTAATTATCGGCCACTTGATACCGGCCGGAACCGGAATTGAGAAATATAAGAGTATCGGCTTAGTTATCCCCGAAGAAGAAGAGGAGCTTTTGGAAGAAGACTCCGGCGAGGAGACAGTTATGGCCGACATTTTTGATAAAAACTCTTGACTAATAGCGGATTAGATGTTAATCTGCGAATCTGTTTTTGAAATTTTGGAGCATTTGTAACAGGAGTAGAATTGCCGACTATTAATCAGCTGGTACGCAAAGGCCGTAAGAGAATCATCGAAAAGACGAAAACTCCGGCCATGAACAGTTGCCCACAGAAAAGGGGTGTCTGTACTCGTGTGTACACCTCAACACCTAAGAAGCCGAATTCGGCTCTTCGCAAGGTTGCCCGTGTCAGGCTGACCAATCAGATCGAAGTGACTGCCTATATACCTGGTGAAGGGCACAATCTGCAGGAGCACTCGATTGTAATGATTCGCGGTGGTCGTGTAAAGGATTTGCCCGGTGTGCGTTATCACATAATCCGTGGGACTATGGATACGTCCGGTGTTGCTGATCGTAAGCGCAGTCGCTCCAAATACGGAACCAAAAGGCCTAAGAAGTAGACGATATGTCAAGAAGAATAAAAATATCCAAACGTGAAGTTGTCCCGGATCATCGCTTTAGCGACAAGCTGGTAACCCAGTTTGTTTCCTGTCTCATGAAGAACGGGAAGAGGTCGGTGGCGGAGACAATTCTTTATACCGCAATGGGTGACGTTGAAAAGAAATCCGGAGAACCCGGTCTCGATATGTTCCACAAGGCGGTCAGTAATGTTAAGCCGGTCTTGGAAGTACGTTCCCGTAGAGTTGGCGGCGCAACGTATCAGGTTCCGGTCGAAGTAAGAGCAGATCGCAGAACGGCGCTGGCGATCCGCTGGTTAATATTATATGCATCCTCTCGGTCCGGCAATACCATGGCGGACAGGCTGTCGGCAGAATTTCTGGCGGCTACTAATAGCGAGGGTGGCGCCATTAAGAAAAAAGAGGACACTCACAAGATGGCCGAAGCCAACAAGGCTTTTGCTCATTTCCGGTGGTAGGGTTCTCGAATAATATTTTTGGAGTTTAGATAAACTTTATGAATCTCGACTGAACGTCGATGAGTTGACATCTCTTGTTCTTTGTCTCTGCTGGCAAATAACTGGGTTGACGACTTATCAGGTTTGATGAGAATATAGTCGTCCAACTACGTCAGTCAGGGATTTTTTGTGTCTTAGAGTACGATGCTGGAAAAAGTAAGAAATATTGGAATTATGGCTCACATAGACGCCGGTAAAACGACGACTACTGAGCGTATTCTGTTCTATACAGGCAAAAGTCACAGGATCGGTGAAGTCCATGACGGAGCCGCCACCATGGACTGGATGGAGCAGGAGAAGGAGCGAGGTATAACTATTACTTCGGCTGCCACTACCTGTGAGTGGAATGGGCATATTATCAATATTATTGACACGCCCGGCCATGTCGACTTTACGGTTGAAGTGGAGCGTTCGCTGCGTGTGCTTGATGGTGCCGTAGCGCTCTTTTGTGCTGTTGGCGGTGTTGAGCCGCAGTCAGAAACTGTTTGGCGTCAGGCCGACAAGTATCGTGTTCCTCGCATTGCCTATATAAATAAGATGGACCGAGTCGGGGCGGATTTTGCTCTAGCCCTGCAAACGATGAATGACCGTTTTGCCAGTAATTGTGTTGCTATTACAATTCCTGCTGGCGAAGGTGAGATGTTCTCCGGCATTATTGACTTATTGTCTATGAAGTTCCGTGTCTTTCACGAGGATTCGCATGGAACGACCTTTGACGATTTGCCCGTTCCTGATGATATGCTTGAGCTGGCCAATTCCTATCGTGAGAAGATGCTCGAGGCGGTGGCTGAATATGACGACCACCTTCTCGATCAGTTCTTGCAGGAAAAAGAGTTGGACCTCAGTAGAGTTATGGCGGCGGTCCGCAAGGCCACGATAAATCTTGATATGGTGCCGGTACTTTGTGGCTCCTCGTTCAAGAATAAGGGTATTCAGAAGCTTCTTGATGCTATCATAGATTTTCTGCCGTCGCCGCTCGATATGGCTGCGGTGGAGGGGCGTGATGTTAACAAGCCGGACAAGGTGCTGGTGCGTAAGCCAGACATAAAAGAGCCATCCTCTGCTTTGGCCTTCAAAGTGGCCACCGATCCTTATGTCGGAAAGCTGACTTACATAAGAGTGTATTCCGGTCAGATTCAGGCCGGTTCATATGTGCTCAATACGGAATCTGGAATCAAAGAGCGCGTAGCTAGGATTTTAAGAATGCATTCCAATAAGCGCGAAGATATAAAAGTTGCCGAAGCTGGTGATATTGTAGCCGTAATTGGGCTTCGTAAGACAACTACCGGTGATACTCTTTGCGATGTTAAGCATCCTATCGTGCTGGAAAAGATGACATTCCCGGAACCAGTTGTTTCGGTGTCTATTGAACCAAAAACGCAGGTGGATCAGGACAAGCTGACTGACGCTCTTATTAAGCTTGCCGAAGAAGACCCAACCTTTATCGTGCGGTACGATGATGATACCGGCCAGACGATTATCAGTGGCATGGGAGAGTTGCATCTTGACATTCTCGTTGATCGGTTGAAGCGTGAATTTGGTGTCGGTGCTTCGGTTGGACGTCCTTCGGTGTCCTACAAAGAGGCCATTACGCGCGAAGTGGAAGCTGAGGGCAAATTTGTTCGTCAGAGCGGTGGCCGAGGGCAGTTTGGGCACGTTTACATCAGGATGCGCCCCACAACGGATGGCACCGAATTTCTGTTTGAAAATAAGATTATAGGTGGTACTATTCCACGTGAATATATTCCTTCTGTTGAGAAGGGGATCAAAGAGGCTATGGTCAACGGTATTTTGGCGGGTTTCCCCGTTACCGGAGTTCATGTCGAACTCTATGACGGAAAATTCCATGAGGTGGACTCAAACGAGATGGCCTTTAAGATTGCCGGATCAATGGCTTTTCAAAATGGAGCGCGGCGGGCCAGAGCTGTTTTGCTTGAGCCTATAATGGATGTGGAAGTAGTTGTGCCGGAGGCTTATGTCGGTTCGGTGGTAGGCGATCTTAATACTCGGCGAGGGAAAATAAACGGTATGGTTCCTCGCGAGGATGTAACTGTGGTTTCGGTGACAGTCCCGCTTTCTGAGATGTTTGGGTATGCAAATACTCTTCGTAATATCTCTCAGGGTCGAGCGGTGTTTTCGATGCAGTTTGCGAAGTACAGCCCCGTGCCCACAGAAGTGTCCAAGAAAATGTTAGAAAAAGTTAAGATATAACGGAGGAGTCCTTACGCTATGGCTAAGGAGAAATTTGAACGGACGAAGCCCCATGTAAACGTGGGGACAATAGGTCACGTTGATCATGGCAAGACGACGTTGACGGCTGCGATGACGATGTATTTGTCCCGCAAGGGTGGTACCTCGGTACGTTCATTTGATTCGATTGATAACGCCCCTGAAGAGCGCGAGCGCGGCATCACGATTGCTACAGCTCACGTCGAGTATGAGACGGACGCTCGTCACTATGCTCATGTAGATTGTCCTGGTCACGCCGACTATGTCAAGAACATGATCACTGGTGCGGCCCAGATGGACGGTGCCGTTTTGGTGGTTTCCGCCGCCGATGGTCCGATGCCCCAGACTCGTGAGCATATTCTTCTTGCTCGTCAGGTGGGCGTTCCATTTATTGTGGTCTACATGAACAAGGTAGATCAGGTTGATGATCCTGAACTTCTGGATTTAGTTGAACTTGAGGTTCGTGATCTTCTTGCTTCATATGATTTTCCGGGCGATGACATTCCGGTAATCCGTGGTTCAGCATTGCAGGCCATGACAGCTGGTTCACAGGATGATTTTTCTATAGATGACCCGGCATTTGTGTCGATCCAGGAATTATTGAATGCTCTTGACACCTATATTCCTGAGCCGAAGCGTGAGATGGACAAGCCGTTTTTGATGCCTTGCGAAGACGTATTTTCGATAACAGGTCGTGGAACAGTAGCGACTGGTCGTGTTGAGCGCGGTGTCATCAAGCAGGGTGAAGAGCTTGAGATCGTCGGTATCAAAGAGACTCGTAAGACGGTTTGCACCGGCGTGGAGATGTTCCGCAAGTTGTTGGATCGTGCCGAAGCAGGTGATAACGTAGGTCTTCTTCTTCGCGGCGTCGATAAGGATGCGATAGAGCGTGGCATGGTATTGGCCAAACCAGGTTCGATCACTCCTCATACAAAATTCAAAGCAGAAGTATACATTTTGACCAAGGAAGAGGGCGGCCGTCATACGCCATTCTTCACTGGTTATCGTCCGCAGTTTTATTTTCGGACGACGGATGTGACTGGTATAGCGCATCTTCCTGAAGGTGTCGAGATGATAATGCCCGGTGATAACATAACGATGGACGTGGAGTTAATCACTCCGATCGCGATGGAGAAAGAACTTCGGTTTGCCATCCGCGAAGGTGGCCGAACGGTCGGCGCCGGCGTTATCGCGGAAGTTAAGGAATAAAGGAACGGTATAGCTCGTTATGAACGTTCAGAAAATAAGAATTAGATTGAAGGCGTATGATCATTACGCTCTGGATAAATCCACGAAAGAGATAGCTCGCACGGTTATTCGTACTGGCGCTCGTATCGTGGGGCCGGTTCCTCTCCCGACCAAACGAACGGTGTACACTGTTCTTCGCTCACCGCATGTTGACAAGAAGTCGCGTGAGCAGTTTGAGACGAGAGTGCACAAGCGGTTGATTGATATTTTTGACTCAACTCCTCAGACGGTGGATGCGCTTATGAAGCTCGACCTCCCGGCCGGAGTTGATGTAGAGATTAAGACCTGATAAGGTAGGACAATGAAAGAAATACTGGGCAAAAAACTCGGAATGACGCGCATCTTCTCCCCTGACGGAGAAGCAATGCCCTGTACGGTCATTCAGGCTGGTCCCTGTCCCGTGATAGCCAAGCGCACGACTGATGAGCACGGATACGAAGCTGTGCAGGTGGGTTTTGGTGAGCGCAAGAAGATCAGGACCAATAAGCCGATGGTAGGACATTTTTCAAAATCGGGCGTCGCGCCCACTCAATATCTTCGCGAGATTAAGTTCGAGGGAGAGGTTGAGGTTGGCGACACTCTGACAGTCGATCTGTTTCATGAAGGTGAACGTGTTGATGTGACCGGTATTTCCCGCGGACTGGGTTTTTCTGGTACCATGAAACGTCACCATTTTGCTGGTGGTCAGGCTACTCATGGACAGTCAGATCGAGCGCGAGCCCCCGGTTCGATCGGTCAGTCTTCGTCCCCTTCGCGAGTGTTCAAGGGTATGCGTATGTCGGGTCGCATGGGAAAAGACAAAGTTACCATTCTCAATCTTGAGATTGTAAAAATCATAGAAGATGAGAACCTGATGCTGGTCAAAGGCTCTGTGCCGGGCTTTAGAGGCTCACTTGTAAAAGTGCGCAGAACCAATCGGAAATAGGATAGACGATGAACGTTAAAGTATATAATCAAGAAGGTAAAGAGGTTGGCTCGGTTGAGCTGAAGGCCGAAGTGTTTGGTGTTGAGCCGAACGAAAGTCTGGTTCACCAGTACATAGTCAATTATCTGGCCCGACAGCGTCAGGGAAATTCCAGTACCAAAACCCGTACCGACGTACGTGGTGGTGGTCGGAAACCATGGCGTCAAAAGGGTACCGGACGGGCAAGAGCCGGTACGATTCGTTCACCTCTTTGGAGAGGTGGCGGTATTGTCTTTGGACCTCAGCCTCGCAGCTATGGTTCCAAGTTCCCGCAGAAGATGAAGCGTCAGGCTTTGCAGTCAATACTTTCTGATAAGGCAGCCCGCGAGTGTATTCGGGTTGTAGATCAGATCAAATTTGACAAGCCCTACACCAAGGATATGATAGCTATGCTGTCCAAGTTGGAGCTTGAAGGCAAGAAGTGTTTGGTGCTTGAGGAAGGCATCAACAAGTCACTTGAATTGTCCTGCCGTAATCTGCAGAAGGTTTTATTCTCTCGTGCATCGCTGACGAACGGCTACGATATGCTCAATGCCGATTATCTGTTGATCACAAAAGCAGGACTCGAAAAGGTGCAGGAGGTATTTAGCTGATGGATCCGCACAAGCTACTGCTGTCCCACGTGACGACTGAACGAACCACACGGCTTCTGGAAGACAATAACGAATATGTGTTCAAGGTCGCTCGGGTGGCTAATAAATTTCAGATTAAAGGCGCGGTTGAAAAAGCGTTTAAGGTTAAGGTCGACTCCGTCCGCACTATGGTAGTGCAGGGAAAGCTCAAACGAATGGGTCGAAATGAAGGAAAGCGCCCGACTTGGAAAAAGGCAATTGTGCGTCTGAAGTCTGGTGAGTCTATTTCGATCTTTGAGAATGTTTAAATGAAGTTGGTGTTTTGTTATGGCTGTTAAGAAATTTAGACCAGTTACTCCGTCGCTAAGGTTTCGCACGGTTCCCTCGTTTGAGGAGATTACATCCACGGTGTCGGAAAAATCGTTGTTGCGTCCGCTCAAGAAGAGCGGCGGTCGAAATAACAAAGGCCGGATTACAGCTTATCAGCGCGGCGGCGGTCACAAACGACATTATCGTATAATCGACTTCCGTCGTAACAAGCATGATATTCCAGCCCGGGTTGCGTCCATTGAGTACGATCCCAACCGCTCGGCCAGAATTGCCCTGTTGCACTATCGGGATGGCGAAAAGCGTTATATTATTGCGCCCGATGGACTCAAGGTTGACACAGTGGTTGTCTCCGGGGCCAAGGTCGAAAACAATGTCGGTAATGCTATGCCGTTGGAAGTTATGGTGCTTGGTACCATAGTTCATAACGTGGAGATGAAGCCGGGTAAAGGAGCTCAGATGGTGCGTTCCGCCGGTTCATTTGCGCAGTTGGTTGCGAAGGACTCCGGTAAGGCTATTTTGAAAATGCCATCTGGAGAAACCCGCACGGTTCCTGTCAATTGTTTTGCAACCATTGGCCAGGTCTCCAATATTGACCATAAAAATGTAATCTGGGGCAAAGCCGGTGCCTCTCGTTGGCGCGGTATTCGTCCCAACGTGCGCGGCGTGGCTATGAACCCGATTGATCACCCAATGGGTGGTGGTGAAGGTCGTACGTCGGGCGGTCGTCATCCCTGTACTCCCTGGGGTAAACCGACCAAAGGATATAAGACTCGTAGTAAGCGTAAATCTCTTGACCATCTGGTTGAAGATCGCAGAGCCAAGAAGTAATTATGGAGTGTGATATAAATGCCTCGTTCGCTTAAAAAAGGTCCGTTCGTAGATGACAGTCTTCTCCAGAAAATAGAGGAGCTGAATGCATCCGGTGATAAAAAGGTGATCAAAACCTGGTCGCGTCGTACAATGATTTCCCCTGATTTCATAGGACATACGCTGGCCGTGCATACCGGTAATAAATTCATACCGATCTACATTACGGAAAATATGGTTGGTCACAAACTGGGTGAGTTTGCTCCCACGAGAACCTTCCGCGGTCATGGCGGCAGGATGGCCGAACGAGCATCCAAGCTGAAAGGTTGAGCGTCCGAATATGTTGGTAAAATCATCTGCAAGACTCAAATACTTGAGTATTCCGCCGCGCAAAATGCGGCTCGTGGCTGACATGGTAAAGGACATGCCGGTTGAGAGGGCTCTTGACGTGCTGAACTTTACACCGAAAATTGCTGCTCGCCATTTGGCTAAGACTCTCAAGTCAGCAGCTGCAAACGCTCTGTCACGCGAGGGTACGGATCGTCTGAAGCCGGAAGATCTCAAGATTGAAGGGATAATTGTCGACAATGCCCCGACGGCGAAACGGATCCGTTTCCAGTCGATGGGGCGAGTGTTCCGCTATCGCAAACGCTTCTGTCACCTTACCGTAAACGTGATGGGTGAGATGGACGTATCAGTTGAGGTTCCGACCAAGGCTCGGACCAAAAAAGCTGAAAAGGATGCGACCGATCAGCCGACTGCGAAGAGCGCTGTAAAGAAAAAGAAAGTCAA
>JAUXBO010000173.1 GCA_030619345.1 Candidatus Zixiibacteriota bacterium
AGAAGTATCGTCAAACAGTCATATCTGCATGATACGAAGATCGAACTAGAGGGGCTGAAAGGACCATCTTGATCCCAGCCGACCTTGCTTCTTCAGCCATCTGATCGAATTCATCAGGATGCAAGTATCTATCCACGGGCAGATGATCTCCGCTTGGGGCCAGATACTGCCCGATGGTGAGTATAGAGACTGAATGCCCGGCTATGTCTTCGAACGTTCTAAGCAGTTCATCCCTTTTTTCGCCGAGACCGACCATGAGACCGGATTTGGTGCGAATACCAGATTTCTCATGAACATATTTAAGCAACTTCAAAGAGCCAAGATAATCCGCCTGGGGTCTTACTATCGGATATAGTCTGGGCACCGTCTCAACGTTATGGTTGAAGATCTCCGGGCCTGCTTCGATTATTTTGTCCACCGCTTCGGGACACTCTTTGAAGTCTGGCGTCAACAGCTCAATCGTCGCCTGCGGGAGTTTGTCTCTAATGGCTTTGACGGTCTCAGCGAATTGTCCGGCACCGCCGTCCGGGAGATCATCCCGAGTGACTGAAGTAACAACAACGTGCTTCAGGCCCAATTCAACCGCTGTCTTTGCAAGACGGTCTGGTTCGGTTGGATCAACAGGCATGGGTCGACCGGACTGGATGTCGCAGAATCTACAGTTTCGGCTGCAAGTTGGCCCCAGTATCAAAAAAGTGGCTGTTCCGCGCGTAAAACATTCACCGCGGTTGGGACAATTGGCCTCGTGACAAACGGTCTTTAGGCCGCCGGAATTCAGGATTTTATTAATTCTGGTATAATTGGCGGAACTAAAGCCAGTCACTTTTAGCCATTCGGGCTTTTTTCTTGACGGCTTGGACATATCGGCTCTACTTACGTCTGCAGTTTGTCAATTGGACTCTTTCCGACTGTTTCTTACGGTTGTCTGATCGGTCAAGTATATACGAAATCGCTCGATAATCAAGAGAAAGGGAGAGAGATAAACATAGTAAGGAGAATATGGATGTTACGCCGTCTATTGACTATATCTTTGATCGTTCTATTTGCGGGACAAATGTCGCAGGGGAAGGACGCCCCTACAATCAAACGCATTGACATTGAGAATATCAAGGTCAGTACACTTAAACTTGACCAGCGAATGGCTACAGCCGTTGGTTGTACCGCACGATATGATGACGGTACCCAGTACATGTATAGCGGGTTTGTCTATGGCAATGAGGCTTACACCACCTACATAGATCCGAACAAAACATGCCCGAACGCATATCCGTATACAGTAAATGAGGTCATCTATGAAGTGCATTATGGCGTCGCTCCCGTGACGGATACAATTTCAGTGCACTTACTGGCTGTGGATGCTTCCGACCCCACCTGTCCGTTTCCAGGGGCTTTTATTACTCTATCAAGCGTATTTGAGATATCAATCCCGGATACGGGACTCTGGCAGGTTCCGATAAATCTGGACACAGCGGTAATAGTAAACGAGCCTTTCTTTGCGGGTTTTTACATTTACAACTTAACTGACACAACTGTTAGACCTGTCGCCGTGGGACCCCATCTGACAACCGACTTCATCGCTGACTCTTTGGCCAGATACTGCTATTCGTATAATCTCTATGACACATTGGCGGGTTGGGAGGATCTTGCAGCTTACGGTTTCTTGGGTCGATTGATAATCTATGTCAACGGTACTACTGGTGGGGGGGTTGACCCCAATCCTCCGCCGTTAGCGGAGTTTCTGTATCCGACCAGTGGCTCAATCCTTTTTGAACCGTTCACCATCTGGGCCAGAGATGTTAACGGATCGGACTCAATCCAGACGGTTGAATTCGAGTACGCGCCAACTTCGACCGGGATATTTACAAATATTACAACCCTTACGTCTTCAGAGCTTTCCCATCGCGATGGAATCGGACCGGCTGATTCAGGACCGGGTTACGCCTATGAATGGGACCCGACCTTTTTAACAACCGGCACGTACTTGCTTCGGGTCATCATGACCGACAACCAGAGCAGAGTCTCGGTAGATACGGCTGTTAATCTTCTGGTCATGCAGGCGCCGCCAACAGCAGCAATAACATCACCATCGCAAGCGACTGACTTCTGCGCAACACTTGACCTGTTGATGAGCACACCTTCACCCACCCTCCCGGGAATGAATCTGTTTGCCAAGGAAGCATCGCTGCATTACAGCCTCGGCATGGAGCCATTGAATCAGTCGGCACTGGGTGATAATAATGGGAACCCGAACGACGGCAACTATGCTTACAACGGCGAGTTTGGCGACTATTACAGTGGCCCGGCCGCCGCCGCAACGGCTCTAAAAATTTGGGCGGATCGGGGCTTATCAGCTCTTATGATGGATGGGTCAACTCCCCTCACAACAGCCGATGTCGCCGAATTATTGGCGGAGAAATTTGGTACGCGCACTAATTTGGGTACCTCGGATGAAGACATTTATGCCGGTATCAAAGAGTATGCGAGCGAGAAACTGGTACAGTTGGATCTGTTTGCCAAGCGCAACCCTGACTATTTCGATATTCGCAACCGAGTCGAAGGGGACGAACATGTAGCAGTCATCGGACTTGGTGGAACACCGGCGGCATGGCTGACTGTCGATGGATTCGAACAGTGGCAGCAACCGGGACTCGAATTCTTTGTTCGTGTTGCCGATCCATTGAATGGAACGATTCGCAGTCTCCCGATTCGCAACATATCCGGTGGTTGTGAAATCCAGCTTTATTCCAACTGGCAGAAGGTCGACATGATGATCTCCTGCTTCAGTGATCCCTGGCCGGTTTCCCGCACCCTGATCGGATGGGACAGTCTTGGAACCGACCTCTGGCAATTCAACTGGACGCCACTTGCTGACAGCCTCAGTGAAGGCTCTCCATATTTTGTCACGGTCGAAGGCAGCTCTCCCGGTGAGTATGGCAACTTTACAGCGTTGTATCGCTATAGTTGTGCTTCTATAGTCAAGGTGGGAGATTACAACGGTGACGACGTGACTGATATTAATGACTTCTACCTGCTCCAGAATTACATTGCCCTGGGCGTGGTCCCACCGGTGGGCGGAGCTTTCCGGGCCGATGCTAACGGTGACAATAGTATCAATCTGGCCGATCTCGTGTTCTACATGCGCTATCTGTTTGGCGGCAATCCGCCTCCCGTGTACTAAGGTACCCATGCGATAGAATCAAGAAAGGCCGCTTGTCATAGCGGCCTTTTTTAATACTCAGTAATTGTAGGTCGGGAGGCTTGACCTCCCGACAATTGATCGACGAACTATGATATTCTCTGAATTGTCGGGACCATAAAGGTCCCGACCTACGGAAAAAAGCAGCGCCTTCCTTTATAAATAGCAAGGCCGCTCGCGGCCTACCACTCCAATCGCCAATTCAATGAGGCTGGGACTGTTATCTTTTGCCGGAGCAGAGTGCCGTTTGATCTAAAAATCGACACCTCATATTGGGTTCCGGTCGGGATTAGAGAGTCCGAGGGAATGAGGTCGATATAGAAATATCCGATGGAGTCAGTCACAGTGGTAACATCAAACGGAGATATGATAAGATTGTCATACCGCACGACGCCTGAGGGAATTGACACTTTGACAGACACGCCGACTTCGGCGGTGCCATCGGCCAGATAGAGCAATCCGTAGACGCGACAAAAGAGCGGCAGCACAGGCGTTCCCGGATCGAACTGATAGCCAAACAGGGTATCCACTCCGGCGCCAGAGACGGATACGGTGTCTCCGGTATTGAACAAATACCCTGAAGCAGTCGCAACCGCACGATAGTCCCCGGCATCCAGGTTAAGAATAGCCTCTCCGGTCAGATCAGTCGCAGCTACTGCAATCAATGCGGTCTGATCAAGATTGCGCACCGCTAGATTTGTTTTAGGAATCACCTGACCAATCGAAGAGTCATAGGCTATGATTGAATAGGCGTAGGCTCCCGAGCCCGAAGAAAGACTTGAGACTTGTACATCCAAATACTTTCCGAAACTACCGGCGACGGTGTGATTGCTCTGTGATGAATTCCATACCGCCGAGGCCACGGCAGACGAATCCAGACCGCCGCCCTGCTCGGTGCGATTGGAATCTACGGCCCCTCCTTTCACCAATACTGAGTCTCCGATCAACGCCAATTGATCGTCCAGCTCGCTTCCAATTATTTGGAATTTGTAAAGATGCGGTGTTTCCAAACCGAGCGTATTGTTGGTCAATAATATGGCCATCGCATAGACGCCACTGTTGCCGGTCCCATCGAGATTCGAGACCTGATCTTTGAACGAGTAGAACTGTCGTCCTCGGATGGTAGTCGCAGTCACACGGCTGTCAGCCACGGCGATGGAATCAGAATAGACATTCGATCCATTCGGCCCCGAGACCAATAGAAACAGGGAATCGGCACTCGTTGGATTTCCCAGGCTATCCAAAGAAAACAGTATAAATGAAATTGAATCTTCAGAACTCGTTCCAGTGCTGGAATTATTCACGATTGAAGCGTAACTACTGCTACCGGTTACAATTGTGATGACCGCGAACAAAATTATTCTTAACATTCTCACTACCTCCTACCTTTCAATCAACCGGTTTACGCTGCGGCGTCTGTATGGTCCTGCAGATTCAGACGGATTGTACAAAATCAGCAAGGGCGCAAATGATAAACCTGCTTCGCTTGATTTTATTATCTTGGCGGTCGAATTAATTGGGAATGCGTTTTCGTTCACTAAGACTATTCCGTAGTCGTTACCGGATGTATCCCAGTAGTTGATGATTCTCTCAAAACTATTGAACCTGAAATACTGTCCGGTCTGGGTGATGGTAGTAGTGCAGGCCACCGCCGTTGTGTAGTCCGAACCGGCTGTATTCCAGCTAAGGGAATCTGAATCACCAACATCCAGCCAGGAATGATTCCAGGTGGTACCACTGTCCGGATAAGGGTAGTCTCCAACTCCATAGGTTGCCTCGGTGCCTTCGATAAAAGCTGTGGTCAACGGATAGACAAAGAATTTCCTGTCGAGGGCATCGTTCTCCCCGGAACAGTATACATCGAGAAAAGCGGAATCGGGAACTGATCCATCCCATCCCGGAAACGAGATCAGCACTCGACGATTGGCGCCGATGCCAACGCTGCCGATACCCATATTTATAACCCTGCCGCCATTGAATCTCCGGCAATCTTCGCCCTGAAGTTCCGAAGTACAATTTTCATAGTTGTAAATAATGGCATCGTTCACTTCCGAGGTGTCTTGCAGCGTATCCACAACACCCATGACTTGCGAGAATGGAAAAACAAACAGAAAACAGGCCGCAATTGTCTTCACGATTTATTTCTCCTTCGGTCACCTTTACGACCGGACGAGACGGGCTCGGTGCTTCGCTTCTTTGTCCCGGTCAAATATTCTCGGCGTACATTTTCGATCATATCCCAGAACTGCTTCTTCTTCTGGTCAGTCGGTGTCTGTTTAATCCTGAGTTCAATCATTTTCAATAATTCTCCCATTTTGAGCTTATCAGGTTCATCTTCAATCTGAGCCATTATTGCCCGGTAGTAGCGATCGATCAGATCATCAAGAATCTCCAACGAATACGGCTCAACGGCCGCAATCTCTTCAAACTGATTCATCTTAGTCGCCCATTTCAATTATCATCAAGTCACATACGACGGTGTCGCTGCTGCTATCATCGTGAGCGATCCGAAACTCGGTGTCGGACTCAGTACCGACCATAAACACCGGACTTCCGGTGTGGGTACGTGGTATAACTCTTGGCGTATTTATGGAATCAG
>JAUXBO010000224.1 GCA_030619345.1 Candidatus Zixiibacteriota bacterium
ATGGCTACGATCCGACTTGAGACTGACAAAGGCTGTCAGTCTAAATTCACTTATCTCATGTTTGTTTGCTGTTTTGGAATAAAAAAAAGGACCACTTAAGCGGGCCGTCTTCAAAATCTGGGATATCGCGCGCCTACTACTCAGCGGCGACTTTGGCTATTCTGATCTCTTTGAAAACTTTGGCGGCATTATCGAACTGGGTCAGACGAAGGCTGTCGGAACTGCCGGACTTGATCAGAGTAAAGAGACCTTCGGGGTTAAACTTTGAGTCACAGGCATCCTGTCCAGCCAATTCGTCTGGGAGGGAGTGAAGCTGGAGCAGGGTTACACCTTCGGTGAAAAGGAACTTGCCATCAACACGACAGACAGAGAAAGATGAGTCAAAATCTTTTTCCGTGTCGATTCTCATGATGTATGTAGATGATGAGTCTATGAATTCAAATACAATTAGCTGTATATTTTCCTTGGCCTGGCTGCTGCCATAGTCCTCGGTAACGATATAAGTACCCTCATAGCTACCCGAAATTACGGAATCCGAGGGGAGAACAATGTCGTCAGAACAGCCCATCACTAAGATCAATGATATGACAGCAAAAATAACAATTATCCAAACAGAGCGCATAAAAGAATCTCCTTTTTTCCAAGGCCGATAATATAAGGGAGTGTCAGGGAATTCACAACCCCAAAAAAGCAGACACTTCCAGATTAATGACGGGCATTGGAACTGTTTTATGCAAGAGTTCTTTGTCTGAAATTATTCCTGGCACAGACCCGGATTCCCGCTGAGAAGGGACAAACATGCGGCCCGGAACGTTGATGTATTTTTTTACTTCAATATCAGATCAGGCCGAAGAACCCCGGGGTACACATTAAAATGGTGGGAGACAATCGCTTACAAGCGACAGGTTAGATAATTTCAGGAGGTTGGGAGTTTTTTCAGTTGGTAGCTTAGCCAAATGGTGTTGACATACGGTAGGCAGATACTATATAGTTAGTCAAGTTTACTGATTGCAAACTTTTCGGGATTCCCCCTCTATTCCGAGAGGCGCTGTCAGTAAACTTTTTTTTCTTTGGGTGAAATCAGCCGGTATAGTTCAGGGAGAAGAGTCTGTCACAATCGGATACCCGACTTTCGTCCAGACAATAATCCCGCCCTCAACATTGAAGACGTTAGTAAATCCGTTTAAACGGAGATAGTTGGTCGTAATTCCGCTTCTACGTCCTCTTCGGCAAAAGCAGTAGATCAGAGTTTCTTTGTTGTCGGGGAGGCGGTTGAGATTATTCTCAATCTCATCATATGGGATTAGATCATCTGTAAACTCAAGATGCCCGGCGTCGAATTCTCCTTGCGTACGTACATCGACGACAAACATTTCTACACCGGAGTCACTCTGTGATTTTAGTTCAGCCACCGAGACAACCGGTTCGGAACTTGTCCGCGTTCCACAACCAAAAAAAATGATGCTGCTAAAAGAGCGAAAAGCTGTCTACCCTTCACTCGTAATTGCTCTAAAGGAATATATCTTCCATTTGCCGTTGACGATGTGCAGGCCAAACTTGGTCTGATATCCTTTCGATGCATCTTTGTCGACAAAGGTTACATCCACAGTCGCGGTGGAACCATCGATTGACGTCTTGTTGACAATACGCTGTAACGCGAACCAGCGTTTTTTTGTTTGCCCGTCTTCGGTAAGGTCTTCAAGTATTTGCTGGGGCGAAGTAAAAACACGCGGTTCGTCGTCGCTGTGGAAAGCGTAGTCCTGTTCGACGTTATGCATTAGCTCGGCAAGATCCAGCAAATGGGCCAGGGCAGCTTTGTCATCCCTTTCCATCGCCCCAAACAAGGATATTACAACTCCACGCGGATCACTCTGTGAATCGCCTCCGCAGGCGGTGATCAAAGTCGCCGAAACAACCAGAGTTACAACGGCCGCTATTAGTTTACTTCTTTTCATGGTTTCAAATGCCCTGTTAAAGTTATCCTGTGACTATCACCCAACTCGGCACCGGGCGCTAAGGAATACGAAAACTGTAATTCCTTATAGTCAAACCCGACCCCAAAAGTCAGACCGGCCCACTTATCATCGGAATCCTGAGCACGGTAATTACTTCCAAAACTATTCCAGCCCATCCTTAGGTAGAGTGGTTTGAAAGAAAAATATTCGCTGCCGAAGGCTACGTAAAGATCGTTATCCTTCGGTTTAACCAGATCCAAAGCCAGTGTCAGTGGGAGTCCGCGCGGTCGAAAGGCGCCACCGGCACGAAAAGTAAGGGGAAGATCAAATTTCTCTTCGCCCAGTGCGGAAAGTTGTGTGCCCAGATTCTGGATGGCTACTCCTAAGCTATGCTTCTCCCGGTCACCGATATATTTGAAACCAAGGTCTACCGCTAGACCGGTAGAGCTAAATTCCTGGATCGACTCATAGATAATCTTGACAGTAGCACCGGCACTGTATGAGTACTTGGGGCGCACGGTAAAGGTAGCAGCTACGACCATATCGCTTCCGGAGAATTCGCCGGTAACCTCGCCCTGTTGGTTGGCTTCGACAAAATCACCGTAGTTGAGATACGAGATATACCCACCAAGAAAATACTTTTCGTTCATCTGTCGAATGAAACCGGCAAATCCGGTCTGGATATCGACAAAGTAATTATGGTAACCAAGAATATAGCGGTTTTTGTCATAAGAATATATGCCAGCCGGATTGTAATAGAGGGACGATTCATCGTCTGCTAAGCCAGTGAAGGCTCCCCCCATAGCCACTGCCCGAGCACCAACATTGATTTTCAGAAAAGGAAAGGCGGTAGTACCCGCCTTGGAATTAATATCAGTATTGTCTTTAGCGGACAGACCAGCGGCTATTAAAGATAGAATAAGTAACGAGGAGATTAGCCTCTTCGGATTCAAAAACATGCCCTTTCCTTTCGGTTCAGACGATATTATCGTGTGACGATATTGTTTGCGGTTGAATATGTCAACCATATTTAGATCAGGCGCCTTGCTGTCGGGCGCGTAGTTTACCAACGTGTTGGTTACCAACTTTTGGTGGACTTGTTAATTATGTTCTCGATCAGCAGAACAATAGCTTTCTGTTGACCGTCTTCTTCGGTTTCATCGTTTAGGTCATAAACACCAATCGGGTTCATGCGCTCACTCCAAATATCGGAACCATCGGCCGGATTTTTCATAGTAATCAGGAAATCCATTTCCACCCGGTACTGCGTTACCTGGTCATTCTGATCATAAGTATTCGGCTTGCGGTCATATCTGGTAAGAGTGCCGACCAGAATCGCCTCGGCGGCGGATTCCGGAAGAATTTTGAAAGTACCGTCGGCGATAAAGGCATCGATAATCTCATCGGTAATCCGGTCGGAGAGCCCATATTCGACCGTCTGGTTATCGAAACGTTGCACGGATATAGATTCAAACGAGGCTTTTCCGCGCGGATTAAAGGTATAGACTCCACATCCGGCCAAGCCGGTGAGGATCAGCAGGGTTATTAGAAGTAATGATTTCACCACTGTTTTAAACATCTATAGAGTACCGACCGTTCCAAATTTCAGCTGTAAGATGGTTCTGTCCGACATATCTACTTTACCACCAGTTTTCCTGATTTGATGACTTTTGTGACCAAATTGACAGCATAATGATAGGGTAATTCGCGATAGTCCTGCATGTCCCAGACGACCGCGTCTGCTTTGAGACCCGCAATCAACTGGCCAATTCGTCCCCCGCGGCTAATGGCGCAGGCAGCATTGACAGTTATGGCCGAAATTGCCTCAGCCGCAGTCATTCTCAATTGCAGCGCGGCCAGACTGACCATAAACGGGAGTGATTCTGAATGACTGGAACCGGGATTACAGTCGGTCGAAAGAGCTACGATGACGCCCTCTTTTATCATTTTGCGGGCCGGGGCATATTGCTTTCCGGCCAGTGAGAAAGTGGTTCCGGGGAGGAGGACAGCCGCAGTTCCTGATTTGGCCATTGCTTTGATCCCGGCATCAGAAATATATACGAGATGATCAGCCGAGACAGCCCCCAGTTCGGCGGCCAGTTCAGCGCCACCGACCGAGGCTAACTCATCGGCATGGAATTTCAATTTTAGTCCGGCATCTTTGGCCGCCTGCATAATTTTACGGGAGGCTTCGATTTCAAAAACGCCCTTTTCACAAAAAATATCGCAAAACTCAGCCAGATTTTTCTCAACTACAGCCGGGATCATTTCATTGATGACCAAATCAACATAGTCGTCGCGCTTGTCACGGTATTCATCGGGGATTTCATGGGCGCCCAGAAAAGTCGGCACCATATCAATCGGATGGACATCTTTTAGGTCACGAATAATCTCAAGCTGCTTAAGTTCTGATTCGGTCGACAGACCATAACCAGATTTCGCTTCAATAGTTGTGACCCCGTATGAGAGCATCCGATCAAGCCGACGACGGGTTTTGGTGGTAATCGTCTCAGTATCTGTCTGGCGAAGATCACGCACGGAAGAACGAATGCCGCCGCCAGCTTCGGCGATCTCCATATATGATTTTCCTTCGATGCGCATCTCAAATTCTACTTCGCGAGTCATGGAAAAAACCGGATGGGTGTGCGG